>CBDUZY010000084.1:0-8741 GCA_965371825.1 uncultured bacterium | reverse complement strand
GCCACCGGGAAGCCGGCAACCATCAAAATGACGAACAGGCCGGACTTACTTGATCGCAACATGGCTGGTCCCCCTTGCCCTCTATCATAACGGATTGTGCTTGTGGAGAGCAAGGGCCAAATGGAAGGATGAAGGGGGAAGGATGAAGGATGAAAGGGGCGGGACGGATCGCGCGGTCGGAGCCCCGTCGGGTTTGTCTCTCCCCCCCCGCACTGACTTTCGGCGGGATTGGGCACCCGCGCCCAACGGAGTCACCGCTTAACCAAGCTCACCGGCCTCCGAAGTAATTCCGACAGCGTGTAACGGGCGCGTCTCGGATTGGCCGCTTCCTGACGGGCGCGGTTCGGATTCGGGCGACGGCCGGCGGGGACGCATGGGCTTGCGCGCGACGGCCAGCGGGGACGCCGGCCGCTACTTACCGCAGCACTTCTTGTATTTCTTCCCGCTACCGCAGGGACAGGGGTCGTTTCGCTCGGGTTTCTGCTCGACGCGTATCGGTTCGACCGGCGGAGGCAGTGAACCTTCGTCGTCGTCCGGAAGCTGCTTCTTGTAGGCCTTCTCCCGTCCCACCTTGTCGTGGAACTTTTGAACGCCGGGATCATCTCGCTTACTCATGTGTTCCTACCTCGACTCCCCGTCTCTTGCATCTCAATCCCCCGTCGGGACTCGGACACGCCGACGCCCCGGAGCGTCACCATGTTATCAGATCGACACGTCCGTTGCACGGCTGGAATGCATGCGGCTTCCATTGCCGAAGGACTCGGCTCCGCGACCGCTGAAGTAGCATGGTCGAAACCGCCGCCCGGTCCCGTGCGACCGTCGTCACGTCGGCAGGTCGCTAGCCGAGCTATACCGTCGGCCCAGGTCCGATATTCAAGTGCGGATGCTAGTGCCGTTTCCAAGAAGGCGGTGTCGCTAGCCGGCGAAGTCGACTTCGGGCATGGCGGGCACGAGGCCAACCTCGTGGCCCCGTCTGAGCAACTCACGGACCGCCCGGCGACCGACGTCGCCGTAATCGATCGTCCACTCGTTCACGTACATGCCGACGAACCTGTCCGCGAGGTCCGCGCCCATGTCACGCGCGTATCGGAGGGCGTGGGCTACGGCTTCGTCACGGTTCGCCAGGCTGTACTCGATGCTCGCTTTCAGAATAGCCGTGACTTCGGCGATGGCCGCCGGACCCAGGTCGCGACGGATACAGTTACCGCCGAGAGGAAGCGGCATTCCGGTCTCGCCCTTCCACCATTTCCCGAGATCGACAACGAGGTTTAGATTCTGCCGAGTGTACGTCAGTTGACCCTCGTGGATGACGAGGCCCGCATCGGCGCGCCCCTCGGCCACGAAGTCCAGAATCTCGTCGAACATCACGACTTGATGACGGAAAGTAGCTCGACCCAGGAGCAGGTTCAGGGCGAGGAAGGCGGTGGTCCGTTCGCCGGGAATCGCGATCGTCTTGCCCCGTAGATCGTCGATACCCATCGCGCTGCGCGACACGACCATCGGCCCGTACCCGTCGCCCATGCTGGATCCGCAGTTTGTCAGGACGTAGCGGTCCGCCACGAACGGATAGGCGTGGATGCTGATCGCGGTGATATCCAGATCGCCTCGCGCCGCACGATCGTTGAGCGTCTGTATGTCCTGGAGCACGTGCTCGAAGCTCCACCCCTTCGTGTCGAGCTTGCTGGTGGCGAGCCCGTAGAACATGAATGCGTCGTCGGGATCGGGGCTGTGACCGAGCGTCAGCGTTCTTCGGTTCATGGCGGAGCCTGTGACCCAACCGGGTCTAGTCGGGACGTTTGCGCGCCCCTATAATGGTTTCCGGTCGGGATTAGACTGCTCCCGTCCCGGTGACGCAAGTCACGGTCGATTGTACAGGAACCCGGGTTACGCCATGCGCCTCAAGGTAACCGACACTCGGACGTTAGCGGACGCCAAACCCGACGTTCGGAACCTCGAGTTCCGCGTCGCGTCGGTGACGATGGGCTCGCACTCCAGCAACCTGCTCCAGCTCCCTAACATCGAGATCGCCGCTCACCACGCAACGTTGGAGCGTGTCGGCGACGGTTGGGTCTACAAGCCAACGATGCGGGACGACCACACCAAAATCAATGGCCAGCCGGTAAACGAACCGGTCGCGATCAAGGACGGCGATGTGATCAGCATCACTCGTTTTGAGATCAAAATCAGGCTCGATGACGACAGCGGGTTCGTGCTGCCCGAGGCCAGCAGGACGGACGAGCTGGCCATGATCCGCAAGTACCCGGTGCCGCCGCGAACAACGCTAAAGAAAGTAGACTCGGACGCCTCCCTGACCCCGGCACGACGCAAGATCCTGGCAGACTTCGCAAGAGAGATCGGGGGTTGCGCGGACCTCCCGTCACTTCTCGAACGGACGGTGAGAGCGCTGGGGCCCGGTCTGAACGCCAGGATGGTCTGGATCGGCGCCCGCAAGAAACCAAGCGGACCACTCGAGTTCGTCGACGGTCGGTTGGACGGAACGGCAACGATGGCCGAGCCGCCCAAACTCGAGACATACCTGTACCGGTGCCTGAAGCGTAACCAGTACATCAACATCCCCCGCACCGGCGACGGCGTAACACAGTCGGTGCTGGCGGTTCCCATTCAAGGCGAGTACGGCGCGATCGGGCTTCTCTACGTCGACACGAAGAAGCGAACCCGCGTGTTCGACGATGCCGACCTCGACTTCCTCACCGTTGCCGCCGCGCTGGTAAGCCCGATTTTCCGGTCCGTCTTGCGAGGAGGATCGGACGCACTACTGGCCGCCCTGCCGTCCGACTGGGCGGTGGTTCGTGAAGTTCAGGGTAGACTCGCGCCGCGGGACCTTAGGCGCTGGCCACGGTTTGAGCTCGCGTACAGGACAATCCCAGGCACGGAGAGAGCCGGCGATCTCTGCGACGTCATCCGAATGCCTAACGGCCTCGCCGCCCTTCTCGTAGGTCGGGTCAAGGCGGAGCCGCCGCGATCGGCCGCAGCCCTCTCCGAAACCCGAGGCGCGTTTCGCATCGCGTCGCTGAACGCCCAGCCGCCACGTGTGCAGCTCAAGGCCCTGAACTGGTTACTATCCGATGAGAAAGACCCCTGCGTGCTTGACGCGGCGATCGCGGTCGTGAATCCGAAATCCGGGGCGGCGGAGATTGGGACGGCTGGACAAATCGGTGCGGTCCTCATCGACACGAAGGGTCGCCCACGCAAACTGGTTAAATCGGACGTCCCGCCGGTCGGCACGGGGCAAAACATCGAGTACTCCGGGAGGGCATTCCAGATCAAGAGCGGCGAAACGCTCGCCTTCTACACTCCCGGAGTCGAGACAGCCCGTGACGAGTCGGGCGATACCATCGGCGAGAAGCAATTCCTCGCGACCCTCTGCGACGGGTTCGGCCAGCCCTCCGGACCGCACCTGGACGACCTTCTGGCGGACGTTGCGAGTATGCTCAAGGCTGGAAACACCGAAGACGATATCACAATATTATTGGGCCACCGTCCGGAGTAGCCGGAGACGTCAATAACCGGGGAACGCAGCCCGGCTTTGTGGACAAACTGTAACGATTACGTCACGGGTGACCACCGGAGCGCCTCATCTTGTTCTGCGAGGCTCCGAAGGGTAGAATACACTCGGAGGTAGGCGCGGGTTCGAGCTGCACTGGGCACGGAAATGAGGCAAGGACGTTGACACGCCCCTATGTATTGATCATCCAGGCGATCGCTGTTGCCGTGTTCGGCACCGGTTGCTTCTCGACCGCGCCGGGCGGCACGGACGACGTCGGTGAGTCCCTCAAGTCAGCCCTATCCTCGGAGACGGACTTGTCGATCGAGTCCCCCGGGTGCCTCTCTCCGGAGGACGCGGAGCGGATGGCGGACCAGGTCCTGCAACTGGTCAACCTCGAGCGCGCCCAGGTCGAGCTTCCCCCGGTGGTTATGAACCACGCACTCGCGCGGGTCGCCGACGACTACGCTTGCCGTATGATCGTCGAAGACTTCTTCGGACACACGGATCCTCTGACCGGTCGCGGACCTGGTGACCGGGCAGTCGCCGGGAAGTACCAGTTCTACGCCATCGGTGAGAACCTCGCCGCGGGTCAACAGACGCCCGCCGAGGTCATGGAGGTGTGGATGGATAGCCCGCCTCACCGGGCCATAATCCTCGACGCCATGTGGGCGGAGGTCGGCATCGCCGTGCGTACCGGCGGCGAGTATGCCATCTACTGGGTGCAGGAGTTCGGCAGCCCCACGGACTTCTAGCCTGTCTCGACCATCCAAATGAGTGACGCCTCGCCGTCTTCGCAGCTTCCGTTTGCCCGCACAGCAGGTCGATCGCACGAAGGGTTGCGTGTCGTCGTGACCGGCCAGGTCGGTCTCGACAAGACACCCTTCCTCGAAAAGGTCGTCGAACTGGCCAAGAGCAACGGGCGCGAGGTGCAGCTCTTCAACGTCGGCAGTTTGATGTACGCCGAGGCCCCGGACATCGCCCCGGGGCGGATTCTCGACTTGCCCCGGCAACGCCTGGCGACACTGCGACGCAGCGTCTTCAAGGACATCCTCAACGCCGCCGGCGGTGGGGTCGACCTGGTCGTCAACACGCACGCAACGTTCCGGTGGAAGCACGGACTGTTCCTCGCCTATGACTACGACCACCTCCGCGAGCTGGACGCCGATCTGTACATCACCATGGTCGACAACGTCGACGCGGTACACGAGCGACTGGAGCGCGAGCACGACACACGTCACACCCTCAAGGACATACTCGTTTGGCGCGAGGAAGAGATCGTGGTCACCGAGGCGATGGCCGAGGCGGTTGCGGGGTTCGGCCGGGCCTACATCCTGTCGCGCAGTAACGCGCGAATAAACACCCAATCGATGTACCGGTTGATGTTCGAGTCCGGTCGTAAGCGCGTCTATCCGTCGTTCCCGATGACGCACGTGATAGACTTACCGGAGATTCTCTCGGAGATCGACGATTTCCGTGACGCCCTGGCCGAGCACTTCATCACTTTCGACCCGGCCGATCTCGACGAAAAAAGGCTGCTGTTCGAGGCCGGTGAGGCGACGAAACGTGGCGAAGATAGCGTTACTTTGCAGATCCACGGTCGGTCGGTGACGATGCACGTAAGCGAGATCACGAACATCGCCCGGGACATCGACGCCCAAATCTACGCCCGGGACTTCAAGCTGATCGAGCAGTCGGACATGATCGTAAGCTACATCCCGGCCTTGCCCAGCGGTCGCCCGGCCACCTCATCGGGTGTGGAGCGCGAGCTGCAACACGCCTACGAAAGCACCAAAGAGGTATACGTAGTCTGGCGTCCCGAGTGTGAACCGTCGCCCTTCGTCACCGAGACCGCCACGGCGATCTTCCGCACCGTGGATGAGGCGCTCGCACAATTCCAGAGCCGCGGCTACATCGGAGCACACCAACTCAGACTGCCGTAGGATTCCCGAGTGGCGGGTGGTGCTCCCTTTGGCTCAGGCGAGCGAGCTGGCCCGTGGAGGCTCCTGTCTTGCCCAAGGCCGTGGGCCTATTTCCGCTACACCACCAGGGCAATCCAAACCTCCATCGCGACACGATCTCGGCACTGCGAATCGCCCGATATGCCCCAGTGTTCCCAAGGTCGCCCTGGCGCGGCGGCGCAGCTGCCGGCGATACGCATCGACCTATAACGACAGGCGCCGATAATCCACAACCTCGTGGCCATTCGGACGAGCCGATAACGAGACCCTAGGATAATTTCTTGTTTCATTGGGAAACACCCTTGCTACGAGGGCCCTGGCCCGATAGACTCAACCGTACCGGTTGGGCCGGGAAGGTCTACGGACTCGATAGTTGGCTCTCTCTCTGGAGAGGAAGCATGCAACGTCGGAATGTCAGTCGATGGATTGCTGTAGTTGCCGGTGCACTTTTCGCCGCGGCTCCCGTCGCGAACGCTTCAATCGAAACCGGGAAGACGGGTGTTTTCGCGAGGCCAAGTTCTCATCTGACCGATGCAACGGATCCGTCCGCTGTCATCGAGCCGACGGTTAACTCCGCATCACCTTCGGTCGCGGGGCTCAGGTTCCGAGCGATCGGTGATCCAGTTTCCGGCGGAAGTTGGTTCCAGATGTTCTCCGTTCATTCCCCAACGGCGTTCACCAATCTGGGGATGATGCTCGACTTCGGTTATGCGGGTCTCGAAGGGTCGCCCGCGATGGACTTTTCGTTCGCTGATGCGACGGCCGGATGGAAAGAGAGCTTCGGTCCGGCGACCGGCGCTACCTGGCCTATGGCGGCGGCAACTGGTACGGCGACGACCGACCTGGTTTGGCAGGCACACTTCGCCGACCCGGTAAGCCAGTCGTTCTCGATGACTTTGTTCGCGTACAACGACATCGGCACCAACGTCTTCGATGGGGCGCGAGCGCTTTGGAACGGCTCCGAGTGGAGCTACGCGGGCGTGCCCAACGGGTATAGCTGGGAGGTCTATCAGTCGACGGTCGCGGGCACACCGACCGTGCCGGTTCCCTCGGCTTTGCTTCTCGGCGGCGTGGGCCTCGCTGCGGTGGGGCAGATTCGACGGCGGCTTCTGTAACACCGCCAAGTTCTACGTTTGACTATCGAACCGCCGGGTGCATCCCGGCGGTTTTTTTATGCGCGTAATGTGCGCAAGCGCCACGCGCGGCACCCCAGACGCCACTTGGTACGTAGACGCAAGGTCCCTCCGCATGTAGCCTCCTCGTGAACAGGTTGACTACTCCTTACTCCTTCGCGCGAGGACGCTTCGTCATGCCTGAGTCCGAGGAACACGAAGGGCAGGTCGCTCCCGTGCCCACTGGGCAAGGGGTTGACCTGCCGGTCGATGAGAGGGCCGATCGCGCGGCCAAGCCGATTCCGCCGCGGTACTGGTGGCTCAAGCGGTTGTCGATCGCGGGCGGGTGCCTGCTCGTCGCTCTGATTGTGCTGCGGGTGTGGTGGGGCTGGGAGGCGGGCCGCCGCCTCCAGGCCGAGATCGACAAGTACATCGCCGCCGGGGAACCCGTCTTCATCGCCGACTTCGAGGCCCAGCTCGCGGAAGTTCCCGACGACCAGAACGCCGCCATTCTCATTGAAGAAGCCGGGAGCCTCGCCGTCTTCGTGACAGCCGATGGGGTCGACTCCGAGGACTACACTTACGACCACGAGAAGGTTGCGAAGGATCTCGATAACGTTCGGAAGCTGATGGCCGCAAACGCGCGCTCGCTCGCCCTCGTGCGCGAGGCGCGGTCGCGGCCGCTCGCCGCCTGGAAACACGGGCTGGACGTGCAGAGTCGTGCGGCGACGGGAAGATCGTGGGGCGGGTATCGGCAGATCTCCAAGATGCTGCGACTCGCTACGTCGTTCCATTATCACAACGGCAACCACGCCGAGGTCGTTGAAGCCATCGAAGATCAGATCTTCTTGAGCGAGGCCCTGCAGGCCGATCCGCATCTGATCGCCAGCCTCGTCGCGTGGGCGATCGAGGGGCTTGCTTTCGGGTGTGTCGAGTGGTTCGGTGCCACACTGGTGGTTGACGACAAACTAGACCCGTCGGGTGACGCGGTGACGCCGGCCGATCGCCTGCAGGTCGAGAAGTTGATCCTCGACTTGCTCAACGAACAAACGCCACGCGAGTTGGCTATCCGCGCGCGGCACGGCAGTCGGGCGCAGAACCTCGACTTCCTCCAAGCCATTGATCGGTTTGGATGGGGCGCATACGCCGGGCGCTTTATGGGCCCGACAGTTGCCGATCGCGTCCGATCACTGCTGTCGAGGCCGATCGTTGTCCTCGACACTCTTCGGGCGATGAGGGTGGAGAGCCTTGCGGCGGAAGCCCTGAAGGAGAAGGACTGGCCTGCGGCAAGGAAGCACTTCCCGGGAGACGCCGCCGAATCCTGGAGACCGGCGGAACCGCCTTCGCTTCTTCGGAGGGTCAGCCGGCCGTTGACCGAGACACCGTTTGGGTCTTACAGCGGATCGTCGCCGACTGGGGTCCGCATGTTCTTTCAGAATCTCGCCAAGCGGCGGATGACGGCAGTCGCCCTGGCGATCCGGCTGTATGAAGTGGATAAGGGGCGGCGGCCCGACGACCTCAGCGAATTGGTTCCCGAGTATCTCGCCACTGTGCCACGCGACCCGTTCTCGCCCGAGGGCGGGCCCATTCTGTACAGGCCGACCGGTGAGGAGCCTACACTGTATAGCGTTGGATCGGACGGGCGCGACGACGGCGGTGTGGAACGGGATCTCCGGAGAGGCCCAGACGGTACGCGCAAAGGCGACCACTTATTCCACTTGGACGGGCCGCCGAGGGAACCCGAAGAGAACGAGTCACCCGAGGGTGGCGACGACAACGAGAACGCCGAACAGCACGAGGGGCAAACCGACAAGGATAAGGGCCCCTTCAGCTAGCCACAGCAGGGGCAGGGCAAATGCGATCACGGTGGGCCTGCCTTCCACTTGAGGCATCACCCGCCGGGCTGTTTGTATTACGTCGTACCACCACACCAAACCCAGTAGGGCACCGGCAACGCCCAGCACTGCGCCGATTCCCAATGGGGCCTGCACGTCCCACGTCTGAAAGGTCAGATAGACGGCGGGTACTGCTAGCAGGACCAGTGGGGCAGTCCAGGCGAGCGATCCGCACGTGTAGTAGCACATCGCGATCGCCCGGTTCTGGAGATGGACCGGCACGACCTCGGGATGAAAGAAGTGGCTGGGCACAACGGTCGCCGCCAGC
>CBDUZY010000083.1:0-8742 GCA_965371825.1 uncultured bacterium | reverse complement strand
CCGAGCGCCTGTGGCGACAACTGAACTCGATAGCCCCACAGCGGGGTTTCCCCGGCGTCGCCGAACTGAAGACAGACGGTTCTCTTATTCTGGCTGAGTTCCCCCCTGTGGAAGGCCACACGGCGCTTGATGATGATGAGAGTCTCGCTACGTTCGGCGAGCTTCAGGATGCAACGCGCGGCGTTCGGGATCTTCGGGCCAAGTGCAACGTCCCGCCCAAGGATAGGGTAACGGTCACGGTGGTTGTGCCTGAGGGGCACATTGAGTCCTTCAAGAGTCTCGCACACATAGTCCGACACATGGCCGGCATTGGTGATCTCCACGTGGTGTCACAGGCCAAGCGTCCACGAAACGCCGCCAGTGCCGCCGTGCAGAACCTTCGCCTATACATTCACGGAATAAGCGACGACGAGGCCGAGCGCATCAGGACTACAAAGGCTCTGGAAACTCTGGCAAAGCAGGTTGCCGGCAAGCAGTCCAAGCTTTCTAACGAGAAGTTCGTGAACAATGCAAAGCCGGAAGTCGTCTCAGCCGAGCGCGACCGCTTGGCCGAGCTGATCACCCAACAGAGAAGCCTGCAGAATCACCTCGCCGAGTTGACCAATACCGACGATTGACGCGTGAAGACCGTAGCGCCCCCCGGCCCGCATTGCGGTTAGCGGCACAGCGCTCGTTTTCAGGGCTGGACTTGCCCGTTTCGTTCGTATTCCGCGATCTTCTCGAGGCGTCGTTCGTGTCGGCCGCCCTCGTATTCGGTGCGAAGCCAAACGTCCACCACACGGCGGATGAGTTCGTCACCCAGCAGGTCAGCGGGCAGACACAAGACATTCGAATTGTTGTGCCGACGGGACATCTCCGCGGTAAGCTCGTCGTGGCACAGGGCGGCGCGGATTCCGCGCACCTTGTTTGCGGTCATCGACATGCCGATACCGGTTCCACAGAAAAAGATACCCAGGTCGGACTCGCCGCCGGCGACGGACTTGGCTCCGGCGAACGCGGAATCCGGATAATCGCAGCTCGCGGGGCTGTCGCAGCCGAAGTCGGCGACGGTATGTCCGGACTCTTTGAGGAAGGTCTTGGTCTGTTCCTTGGCGTGAAAACCGCGATGATCACTGGACAGAGCCACCTTCATAGCATCACCTCCTGCAGGCGGGCCCGCAGGCCGCGCTCGACCGTCCGGGCACATCTCTCGTAGTCCTTTTCGGAACCGCCGATCGGATCCGCAACATCGTCGTCATCCAGAAGCAAGGCGACGCGGCTCTGGGCCGAGTGAACCATCTCCACGATACGATCACCATGTGCTCGCGTCATCACAAAAATATGGTCGGCCTCTCGCACTGACTCAGCCGACAAGCGTGTCGAAGAGTGGCCCGAAAGGTCGATGCCCCGCCGGGCCATCACTGTAACCGCATTGGGAGACGCCCCGCCGCCGCCGCCGGCGGTACCCGCCGACTCAATCAACACGCGGCGGGATGGTAACTCCGCAGCCGTACACCCGAGCTTCTCCGCAATGACGTGCTTCGCGAGCGCAGCCGCCATCGGGCTTCGACAGGTGTTTCCCGTGCACACGAAGAGAAGTCGAACCGCGGAGAGACGCTCGATAATGCCGGCGTCGTAGACGCCTTCCCGGATAACGTCATATGTGGAACCCGTCACGCGAACGATCGTCGACTGCTTGGCGTACTTCGTCACACCGGAATCAACAAGCACGTCGATCCGCCCATCCAACTCCTTCAGCACGTCGTCGCCCGTCATAGGCGGCGGCTTCCCGGCCGGATTCGCACTTGTCGCTACAACCGGAGCGCCGACCGCCCGCAGCAGCTCGTGAGCAACCGGGTCATCCGGACACCGAAGTCCTATTGTGTTCTCGAAGTACATCGCCTCCGCCGCGCCCCCGTCTCTGCCGGCCATTATAGGCACGGAAGCCGGATCCTCGACCGAAACGATAAGCGTCAGCGGTCCGGGCCAGCCCTTACGGACGAAACGCCGGGCGAGCCCCGTCATCCTCGGGGCGAAGCTCTTGACATCGTCACGCGAGGCAATGTGGACGGTGAACCCTTTGCGAACCTCACGCCCCTTGACCTCACGCAAGCGGGCAACGGCCGCGGCGTCGTCCGCCCGGGCGCCGAGGCCGTACACGGTCTCGGTTGGAAAGCCCACGAGGCCGCCGTCGCGCAACACGTCGCCGGCGCGGTGAATCGCGTCGATGTCCACCCGCGCGGAGTCAATCTGTATGACTTGCGTACTCATCGTCCGTTCTCAGAAAAGCGGAGTGTACAGCAACTTGGCGAAATGTCAAGCTCCACCCCGACACGAGACGTTGCGCGGCGCATCGTAGGACGGGCGGTCGCGCGGCTGTGGAAGAACCCGCATCGGTCGCGCTTCACTTCCTGCGTTGTGCCCTTCCGGCTTGAGCGTCGCGGCACAGCCCGGTTTCGCGCCGATGCGATGTTGGGTCTCCCGTGCGCATCGCGATCGCGCCGAGGATGATCGCCATCAGCGGTTCGGTCGGAGCCCGGTAGCGGAGTTCAACGTGCGTAACGCAGTATGTCACGGAGAAGCACACGATGATCGCCAGGAGCCAACCGATTTGCCGTCCGATTCTCCTGCGAACGAGCAGCCCGCCGACCAACATGGCGAACTCGGCGAACAAGAAGACGGTAACCACCAAACGGCTCCGCGCCCGAGGCAAGACCTGTGACTCCGGTCCGGTGTGGCTCAGCACCGTACCCATCCAGTAATCCATCGAACGTACGCCGATCAAGCGGACGAACCGGATTGGGTCGGAAGCGATCGCGTCGCGGGCGAGGTGGGCGCACTCGTCGATGTAGGCCTGCTCTCCGATGGAGGCGACGTGGCGCTGCAGGTCCTCGTTGTTGAGTGGAAAGCGTTTCTTGAACACATTACTCCGATCAGCGTCCGCCTCCGGACAGACGCCGAGCCACAGCTCGTGCATGAACCCGCCACGGATGTACACCAGCTTGTCGAAGTGTGTAAAGTTCCGCACCGTCCACGGCGTAACCGCGATCATCCATCCGAGTATGACCGCGGCAGTCCCGCGGAGAAGGGGTCGCGGGCACCAGCCGTTGGTCCTCGTCAGCGGCCAAAGGACGAGGAACGGGTACGCGATCGTCAGCGCAGGGTTGAGATACGCCAGCGCCCCGAGCCAAACACCAAATCCGAAGTACGCGCCCACTCCAAAGCGCCGTGACGACAGGACCGATGCAATCCAGACCGAGAGCGCCGTTCCCAGGGTGAACAAACTCGTGTCCCAGACAAGATCCGTGTATCCCAGCAGCAACGGATTGATGGTTGCGATTAGCGCCGCGACCCAGGCGGCGCGGACTCCGACAATGGCCCGCGCCGCAAGGAAGACGAGCGCGATCGTGAGGGTCGTCGCAAGAGCGTTCACGACTTGAAGTACGAGCGTGGCTGTATAGCTCTCGACGTCGAGCAGGGCGTACGCCGCTGCGGTCACGACCACGTAGCCCGGCGGAAACAGCGAGGAGGGCTCACGGCGCAGGTCCTCGACGAT
Source organism: uncultured bacterium (assembly GCA_965371825.1). Classification (GTDB taxonomy): domain Bacteria; phylum Planctomycetota; class Phycisphaerae; order UBA1845; family UBA1845; genus JAJRUK01. The sequence goes on along the minus strand of CBDUZY010000083.1, from coordinate 5,207 downwards.
AAGCGGGCTGAGCAGAGTGCCCTGCTCGAGAAGCCTCCCGGCGGCGATGGCGTACTCGCGATAGCCGCGCTCCGGCGTCTGCCCCAACGCCCCAATCGCCGCCACGTACCCGACGCGTAAAGCTAAGGCGAATAGCAGAAGTGCGGAGAGTGCAGCGATAGAACGACGGCTCTGCATCTTTGGGTCTTTAGCCCATTGACGGTGAAACCGCAACCCGTTGCGGTCTTGTCTGCCCTTGATGCAGCACGGTAGCGCGATATGACTTGCGGTATCGGCGCGCGTGGCCGGTGACTCGTGTTCGCCAATGTGCCCTAGGTCGACCCGGCGGCCGGGTGCTTCGCCCTTCGATTCCGGATGGCGGCGATTAGCGCGAAGATACCGGCAATCGCCGCCAACCCGATGAGGGGCACGTACTTGTCACCAACGCCCTCGGGCCGCGGCAGCTCGACGCCGGCGACTTCGCGCCGGGTGTCGTCGGCAAACCGTACCGTAATGACACCAATGCCGCGTGAGGCGCCCCTTGCCGAGCATTGCATTCTGAACTCGGCGGACCGTCCCGGTTGGATCCCGTCCGTCGGCGCAGGGGCGCTGGCCACACATGCGCCCGGTGAATCCTCCACACCCACGTTGACCAGGAAAGTGCAGTCCGTGGACCACCCGGTCGGTGCAAAAAACAGAGTCGCCCGGTAGTGGGGGAACTCGACGCGCGTGATCGGTGACGTGTGCCGGTTCGTCACCGTCCAGGCGTACACGTGGCCTGACGCATCGGCCCCACCGGCGACCGTGACGGGTCTACCGTCATCCGCTCGCGCACGGGCGCTTCCGATGCCCAACACAGTCAGGCCCAGAGCAGTGAGAGATAATCCGAAGATCGCTCCGGATCGTGACGTTGCGCCGCTCGCCATTCTACCGCTTCATCGTCTCCGGATCGCGCAGGGTCAGCCGCGTCACGTTCCCGAACGCTTCGAGCTTCAGATCCGGTGCCTTATCGTGCCCACCGGCGAGGATCGTCTCCGCGTCGCCCACGGCTAAAATCACGATTCGATCCGGCTGCAGGTACTTCTTGGCGACGCGCTGGACATCGTCCGGCGTAACTCTCTTCAGGTTGTCGATGTACGACTGCCAGTAGACGGGGTCTCTTCCCGTGTACTCGTCCGACACGTAGGTTCCCAAGAGGGCCATCTTCGACTCGAAGCGCTGCGGAAAGCTCTCCACGAAGTACGATACGGTGTCGTCGATCTCGGCTTGAGTGACCTTTTCATCGCGCAACCGGGCGATCTCGTTGAGGACGATTCTCGCCGCGTACGCACAGGCGTTGCTCTTGCTCTGGAACCAGCAACGGAACTCGCCGCGGTGGTAAGTGCCCTGCCCGAAACGGCTGCCGGTGCTATAGGCCAGGCCCTCGTCCGAGCGAACCTTGTTCACCAGCCGCGACTGGAAGCCCGAACCCCCGAGAACGCCGTTCATTACTCTCAGGGCAAACTCGTCAGCCGAACCCCGCATGGTCCCGAGATGCCCGATCGAGACGCGCCCCTGATTCACGTCCTCCTTCTGCATGAGGTACACGCCGGGCCTGGGGTCGTAGTTGGGACGTGGGAAGGTGCGCGGAGCGGGCTCGCCGGACGGCCAGCCCGCGAAGATCTTCTCCAGCTTGTCGCGCATTACCCGGCGATCGAAGTCCCCCGCGACGGACACGACCATGTTGCCGGGGTGGATGTACTTTCTATGAAACGCGACCAGATCCTCGCGAGTGACGGAGTTCAGCGTCGCCGGAGTCGGGTAGCGGTTCGTGTAGTGATTCTCCCCGTTCATCAGGAAGCCCCACTCGGCGCGTTCGATACCACTCGTCGAGTCGTTGCGTCGCTTGATGTTCTGCAACATGCGTTCCTTGGCGAGCCGCAACCGATCCTCGTCGAACCGGGGATAGCGCAGAATATCCACGAGCAGCCCCAGCCCCGCATCGATGTCCTTCGACAGCAGTGAAACACCTGCCGCGCCGCGGGTCTCCCCGATAGAGGAGAACAGGCGCGCCGCGAGGAACTCGACCCGTTCGTCCAACTCTTCGGGGGTCAAATCCTGGGTTCCGCCGTCGCGCATTTGCACGCCGGTTAGCCAGGCGAGGCCGACCTTACCCGGTGGGTCGAACGCGTCGGCTGCCCGCAGTGTTATGGTCAGGTCGAAGGTCGGCAGCATCCGATCCTCCGCGATGTATGCGACAACGCCGCTGGAGAGTACCTCCCGGAACTCCGTCGCGGGCGGCATCGTGTAATCCAGCGCCGGGTACTTCAACTCGTCGGGATGAGCGGGGATCGATCCGGGTCCGTCGGCGCGGAGCGCCGTACCCGCGGATAAGACCAACCCGACGCTGACGATTGTGATGAGTTTGCTACGCATCTTACTCTGTCTCCTTGTTCGCAGCCTCGAGTTCCACGACGCGGGCCTTCATCGTCTTGACCATGTAGGACATGACCGCCTTCTGATCTTCCGGCACCTGGTCCGACGACATCATCTGTTCCATCATCGGTATGCTCTGCTGGAGCTTGGCCAGATCAGTCCCCTCCTTGATTCTCTTAATCGCCGCCTTCATCTGCTCCCGGCTGTCCGCCGGGACGTTGGCAAGCGCCTCGGCCAGTTCGGGGTCCTCCTCGGTCTGCGCTCCCTCCTTCGTACGGTATATCGCGACCGTCCGCGCCTTCGCATCCAGATACGCCTGGACCATCCGGTGAACGTCGTCGGCGGTCACCTTGAGCATTCGCTCCGGTGATTCGTTGAGGTAGTTCCAGGTGTACCAGGTGTCGTAGATGCCGAGTTGGAACATCAGCCCGATGTTGCTTCGGAGACGCTGCACGGAGGATGCCATGACCTGATTCTTGACCTTCTCGAGCTCGTAATCGGTGATCTCACCTTCGCGGAGCTTCTCCACTTCCTCGAGAATCATCTGCTCGACTTCCTCAGGCGTGTGCCCCTCCTTTACCGTCGCCGAAATCTCGAAGTAACCGGCATACTTCCTGGAGCTGTGCGAGGCATAAGGTCGCCCCACCGCGACCTCTTCCTTCGTAACGAGTCGCTTGTACAACCGGCCCGTCTTGCCCGACAAGAGTTCGGCCAACACGTCCAGGGCTGCCTCGTCCGTGTGCCCCATGGCCACGGTGCTATACCGCACCGTCACGCTCGGGTTGGTCTCCGCCTCCCCGATAAAACGCCTTTCGGCTATCGGAGCGGACTCCTCGGTGACGACCGGAGCCGGTGGAGTCTCGCCTCGTGGAATCCGGCCGAAGTACTTCTTGGCCAGTTCGACCACCTCGTCCGAATCGAAATCCCCGACCATCACGAGCCGGGCGTTGTTGGGTGCGTAGTAGATGTCGAAGAAGTCCCTCACGTCCGTGCGGGTGATCGATTCGACCTCCGACGCCCAACCCAAGACCGGCACGCCGTATGGGTGTGACTGCCAGAACAAAGCCTCGAACGCTTCGTCGAGCTTTCCGGTCGGTGTGCTCTCCGTACGCAGACGCCGTTCCTCCCGAACCGTATCCCGCTCGGAGTAAAACTCCCGCATTATCACGTTGGCCATCCGGTCCGACTCCAGCCAGAAGAACAGCTCGAGCTTGTTCGCCGGAAGCTGCACGAAGTAGATCGTGAAGTCGTGCGACGTACCGGCGTTGAGCGCCGCCCCGCCGTTCGTCGTGTAGAGGTTGGAGAACTCCTCCTTCTTCTCCTTGATCAGTTCCCGATGTCGGTCAGCCAGGTTGTCGAACTCCTTCTTCATGGCTGTGTATTCGGGCGTCCACTGGGCGGGGTCGAGCACATCCGTGATCGCGCCGCGCCGCTTCATAACCCGCATCCGATTCATCTCGGCGACCATCTTGCCGCGAAGCACGTCCTCCTCGTCGATGATCACCTTCTCGGTTTTGTAGTCGGTCGTTCCGATGATCTTCGACCCTTTGAACAGCATGTGCTCGAAGAGATGGGCTATGCCGCTTTGGCCTCGCGGGTCGTTGACCGATCCCACGTCGAAGACGAGGCAGCCCGCAAAAGTGGGCTGCTCGTGTCGCTCAACCAAGAGCAGCTTCAACCCGTTGTCCAGTGTCTCGATTCTCGGTTGGACGCCCTTGCCGACGGCGGCACAAAGCCAACCGGTCGGGGCGAGCAGTAGACTTGCGACCACAGCCACAATCGGAACCGTCGCTCGCAATCGATGCCTCATATCTAGTCTCCTCAAGTTACACGAAGGGATTTCAGCGTCTTCGAACCGGACTGTAGGCGCTTTGGAGCCGGCTGGCAAACGACACGTGGAGGAGAACGGGGCGACTGCGGGTTGATCGCGGGCGTAACGATCGTCCCTCACCCACCGGCGGTGGGCAAGGGGCACCGGGACTGGTCAGATGTCGGAATTCGTCAGATGCAAAGGGCGCTGGGCCTGGCTGCCGGGCGACGCCGGTGGAGTCGAACCGCCGATCGCGCTCCTACAGCTCACCTGCGGACCGCCAGACGCGTACGTCGGATACCTCGATCACGCCGGTCAGCGAATCGACACCCCCGGGCGGCATGCTTCTCGATCGGGACAGCACAACGTACCGCACATTTCCTGGCAGCAACGGACCTCGCCAGCCACGCTCCCAGTCGTCGTCGAGAGCGATGGGCGTAGCCACAACCTCCGTCCAGTCATGCATCGGGACGCCCTGGTCGTTAAGGGCTGCCACCCGCACGGAGAGCAACGATACGACCTTACTGCCTGTGTTCTTGACCGTCAGGACGGGGCGGACTCCACCAGATTCTTCGTCCGCCACGAGCCTGACCTCAACATCGAGGTAGGTGGCATAGTCCGGCGCCCGTCGGTCGTCGAGGAGATCCCCGATGGTCGGCGGCAACGAATTGATCAGGTCTGGCAGGCCCTCTATCGTCCCTTCGGCGAACGAAATTATCGACGAAGCCTTGTTGTCGACGATTTCCATACCGCGAAACGCGAGGAGCGTAGCGCTGGCGATTGCCACTCCGCCGACTCCGAAAACGCCGAGGAAAAGGGCAGTCAGGGGTGACATACGTGTTCCTGTTTGAGCGTGCATGGCCAACCTCCCAAAGCTAGCAGCCGGACCACCCACCAGATCGTATTACCTGGTCGGGGGCGGCCTGTTCATCAGATGGATTCGATCCTCGGAGCGGGATATTTCACGCCGCCAGACACCTGACGAGCTTCCCGAGCGGCCCGC
>CBDUZY010000082.1:0-8793 GCA_965371825.1 uncultured bacterium | reverse complement strand
CGGCGAACAGACTCCGTGAAGAGGGCGCCAGCAATCGTCGTGTGTTTGGATTCGCGAAGCAGAGTAGTACGAGCGAGGATACGCCGAGGAGCCCCCACAGAAGGTAGAACGGCAATCCGCCCGGGGACAGGTGGTGCGAATCGAGTCGGCTCAGCCAGAGCGTGGGAAGCAAGAGCGCGGCGAGATAAAGGAAATCGCTCCCGCGAAGTCCGAGCAGAAGACAGAGGCAAAGCGACATCCAGAGGGCCACGACGATTAGTACAATGAGGAGTATAGTCACTGCGCAGTTTAGTCCCTAGCGTTCACCAACGTTACCGAGATCGGCGCGTCGCCGCTGCCGGTGCAGAACGCTGGAGAGGCACGCCGTCGGTCTTGAGCGGTCAACCGAAGCGTAAGCGAACGGCACTGTGAAAACGAGGCTAGACCGTCTCGGATCAGGTGTCTTCGCGGCGGGCCGAACTGAGGCGCATTCGCCGTGGAAGCACGCGTGTGCATCAGCATTTGGAGCGAGGCTGTGCGCGGCATACCCTATGGTCCCCGTTCCTCTCGACCCGAATGGGATGCCTCGGAGTGGCGCCGCGGGAGATGCTTGGCAAGAGAGCGTGCCGCCTCCGTCCACCGCTTGGCACCCGGGTATAGAATCGCACGGTCACCGGTTGCCATCTTCAGTGCGTCGGCCACCTGCTCATCGGGCCACCAGCGGTCGTCGCCATAGCAATAGATGATTGGGATCGTCGGTCTCCTGGAGATTCGGTCCAGACGTCGCTGCGCCGTCTTAAGCCAGTCGTCGCGCGGCGCTTTGGGTCCCTCCAGACTTCGGTCGACAAACCGAGCATCCAGCACTTCCGCCACAATCTTACAGACTGCCTCGTAACGCTGCTGGACAATTGTGCTGTGACCATGGATGCTCGGGTACCAGATTACCTGGATTCCAGACGGGAGTGTCTCCAGGCCCTGTCGGAGCCTGGAGAGGTCAACGGGCTCCTCTCCACGGCGGTATTGCTTGATCGCGGTCTCGTTCTCGAGCAGAAGCTCGTTCGTGTCGGCCGCGGCCAAGACGGCCGTGGCGTGATCGGCTATCTGCCGCCAACCCTCAACGGAGTCGAATCTCGGGAGCGATGGGTAGGTCTTTATCCCGGGTATTATGTGCATCCCAGGGACACGTTTCCGTAGTGTGCGAAAAACCGACTCCTGCCCCGGCATAGTCGATACGATTGCCGTATCGGTAACTGCCTGCCATTCGAGCAACCCCTCCACCACGCGATCGATAGCCGTTGGGTTTAGCGTATTGACCTCCACCCAAGGTATGACCAGCACATCATCTGATGGGCCCGCCTCAGGCCTCGCCCTCTCTCGCTCGCCGCCACAGGCTGCCACTGGCGGCAATGCGCACAACTCAACCAGTAGAATCAAGAAGAAAGCCGTGTTGCGAGGAGGTTTGGCACGCGGGCATCCGAAGAGAAATGGCGTTGCACGCGCGTGGCGTGCTCGACGACCTATTCGCAAGTACATATTTCCGCGCCCGGTGCGTGACACTCGGTCCAGCGAGAAGGTTGGAACTGGACCAAGCGCCGGTTTAGATTCTCGTTGGTGGCAACATAGCTACCGTGCTGATATTATCGGCAATCCGGACTACGCTCAAGAGTCGCCGTTCCGACCCTGTGGCTGCGTACAACCGAGCTTTCGGAGGCGATCCTGGATTGACCATGATGGCGCATTCGGCTGCGGGGCGGGGATAGCGTAACGCGTCAAGACCGAACTACTGTGGAACGCGAAGTTGAACGCGCTCAACGAACGACGTCGCCGAGTGGGGGCAGATGTTGGGCAAACTCATCGGCAACGAGCACCCAATTCGCGCCGCCCGGATAAATGCGGACCATGTTCCCGGGGAGCGTGGGGATTTCGTTGAGTGCTTCGATGGATGTGTAGGCACGCTTGGGGCCGTCGGGGAGCTGAACGTAGCCGTTCGGCGTGACGAACAGGCCGTCCTGCAGACGCGCATCCCCGACCAGCTCCGCCATAATGCTCCGTCGTTGTATTACGCCGTTCCAGGATCGCCAGCCGTACCAGGCGGCGTACTCAGCAAGGAATGTGCCCCGCGGCACGGCCCGCTCAACGGTGGACACGAACTCGATGCTTTGAGCCTGGCGATCAGGAAACTCCTCCGCGTTGTTCGACATCACCCACGGCAACCACCACCATGTGAGCGTATTCGTATCAGCCAAGGGGGCAAGTGAGGCCTCCAGTGTATGCAGATCGATCGATGCCTCACCATGCACCCATGGCCCGAGGGCGGTTTCGTTTTCGAGCACGACGGTATTCACGCCGGTCAGCCGGGCAACCTCCTGGACGCTCAGTGCTATGGACCTCCAAGCATCAGAGCTGGCGAAGTAGTCGGACGGGGTGTCACCCGCCGCGATGCCGAGCAAGGAAGCCGTCTTGATCCCGCCGATGACACGGACGTGGGGCGGTTTTCGTCGCATCAACTCCGGGTAGAGGTGTTCGATCTGGCTTGGCTGTGTCGTGATGATGACCGTGTCCGTTACCTTCGACCAAGAATCGAGACCGGCGAGGCAGTAATCGAGCCGGGTCATACCGGGCTCGGCCCCCTGCTCCGCGGTGAATAGGAGGCTCGCTTCGGATCGCGGGGAGTTCACCTCCATCCACGGTATCAGAAGCTTGTGAACCGTAAGCGTTACGACGGCCGGCTGGGACTCGGCGTCAGCGTCAAGCACGCGGAATGCGAATGTGTCCGTACCCTCGAACTCGGAGTCGGGTGTGTATGTCACGAGCGCTGACTTCGGCGAGTTCTTCTCGATCGGCCCGAGCGTTCCATGAAGTGGCGGGCTCGACAACTCGAACGCCAGGTCACGGTCGACTTCGCCATGACCGGTTAAGGACAGCGCCGTGGGCGTGCTCACCGGCACGAGGTAATCCCGGGCGTCGGCGGCTAGTGTCCACTCGGACAGTACCACGTCGATCGACACGGTTCCCGGAAGGGACGATGCGAGACCGTCCGTGGCTGTGAACGTGAGCACGTCGAGTCCGAAGAAGCCTTCCATCGGTGTGTAGATCCATCTCGCCGACCACGGGTCGACAGGATGAACCGGGCTGAGCGAGCCGCCCTGCGGCGGCGTGACTATGCGGAATGTCAAGTCGTCGCCATCGGGATCGATGCCACTGAGCACCAAGGCGATCGACATGTCCTGGGCGATCGAGACCCACTGATCAATCGCACTCGGGGGGGCGTTCACTCCTTCAGAGGCACTCGAGCGATACACCGTGACTCGAGCGTCATCCGAGGCGATATACTCGGCGTCGATGGCGGTCAGGGTGAAGACCAGGATCAAGGGATCGGTTCCGTCGTGATCCGCGGCCGTGAAACTCGCGGTTAGTGTGTCGACCCCGTCCAGGTCCACGTGTGGGCCCGATGTCTGCGTCCACGCGTATTCCGCCTCGCCGTCCCCGTAAAGAACCTGTCCGATTAGAGTAACATCATTGCCGCTGAAGACTGACTGATCAGGGCCGGCAAATACCCTCAGCCCGTCCGGTTGACTTGTCCAGTCGGTCCGCAGGGACAGGATCTGTTCGTGCACGAATTCCGTTCCGTCGGTGAGGTGGGCGCGAAGGACCGCGACGTACTCTCCGGACCAGGCATAGGTGTGCCTCACCTCCGGCCCGTACGCGCTCCTTCCGTCACCAAAATCCCACTCGAAGGCTGCGGCACTTACTCCGGCCCGCACGGATAGGTCCGCTACGAACTCGATGGACAGAGGATTGCAGCAGAACACGGGAGTAGCGTTGAACGACAGCATGGCCTGGTCGTCGGCGACCCCGGCTGGATCCACCCAGTCGGACTCCGAGGATGAGTCGCCCGATACGACCTCAGCACCAAGCGTCGGGTTCGCATCTAGACCGATAGTCCCGGACTCGACGTCACTACCGCAGCCCACCGTTAGTATGAGTCCGGTAACTGTCGACAGCACGAACGCTCGAAGCCTCGGATGAAAACGTGCTCCTTCTGATGGATTGCGTTCTCTCATCCCCTCCTCCGACCGACGCAACATGCGGCGCGAGGCGCGTGCCTCTCCACAGCCGTGAAGAATAGGTCGTCCCACCGACCGCCGGCGTTACCGCGCGGTACGCCTGCTCGCCATGATCGGACGTTGTGTCGGTCGTACCCGGCCCTGCGCCCGGGCATATCGCGCTAAGTCTACGATACGGGTGCGTCTCATAGCCGCTCTATCGAAAGCCTGGCGCACGCGGTCGGACCGCGGGCAGGTCACTCGTTTGCAGTCGCGAGCCTGCGGACTGCGGGAATCGAAGTTGCTTCGTCGAGAGTGAGCCGCTCACCGGAAGAACTCCGCGCGTCCCGCTTCTTCCAAGCGCGACGCGGGGCCCCTATACTCCCCAATCGGGTCGAACACGCTCGAGATGGGCGGAGCGAAGAGAGCAGCGAGGAGCACGCATCGATGGAACTTGATCCGGTTCTCTTGGCCCGCGTCCAGTTTGCCCTGACCATTTCCTTCCACTACATCTTCCCGCCGCTGTCGATCGGGCTTGTCGCGTTGATGGTCATCATGGAGGGGATGTACATGGCGACCAAGGATCGGCAGTACGAGGTGATGGCGAGGTTCTGGACCAGGCTGTTCGCCCTCATCTTCGTCATAGGCGTCGCCACGGGCATCGTGATGGAGTTTCAGTTCGGGATGAACTGGGCGCGGTATTCACGGTTCGTGGGCGACATCTTCGGTTCGGCTTTGGCTGCAGAGGGCATTTTCGCCTTCTTTCTCGAATCCGGTTTCCTGGCGGTCGTGGTCTTCGGGTGGGATCGGGTATCGCCGCGGATGCACTTTTTCTCGACCGTGATGGTCGCTCTCGGATCGATTTTCTCGGCGGTGTGGATTGTCGTGGCCAACTCGTGGCAGCAAACGCCGGTCGGGTATCACATCGTGGGCACGGGACTCGAGCGGCGAGCGGAGATCACCGATTTCTGGGCCGTTGTGTTCAATCCTTCATCCGCAGAGCGGCTGGTTCACGTGCTGATCGGCGCCTTTATTCTGGGCGGCTTTTTCGTCATGAGCGTGTCTGCGTACTACTTGCTGAAAGGACGACACAAGGAGTTCGCACGAAGGAGCTTCCGCATCGCGCTGCCGTTCGCAGCGATCTTCTCGATTGCCGCGTTGCTGTCCGGTCATAGTCAGGCCGTCAACGTCGCCGCGACTCAACCGGCCAAGCTGGCGGCTTTCGAAGGCCATTTCAATACCATCGAAGGTGGGGCTCCGCTCTACCTTTGGGGCATTCCGAGCGAAGAACAGCGGAGAGTGCGGGGCGGGTTAGCGATTCCCGGCATGCTCAGTTTCCTCGTGCATGGCGACCGGACCAAACCGGTCACCGCGCTCGATGATCCGGCCATCATCCCCGAACCGGCGTTGTTGTCGCCCGGCGAGACCCTTCGCGACTACTGGCCTCCGGTGAACCTGACCTTCCAACTATATCACCTGATGGTGGGCCTCGGCGGCGTCTTCATTCTACTGACTGTGTCTGCGCTGGTCCTTTGGTGGCGTGGAACGTTGTTCGAGAATCGCCGGTTGCTTTGGGTGTTCGTGTTCGCGGTGATCGGGCCGTTGGCGGCGAACCAAGCCGGCTGGGCGGCTGCGGAGGTAGGTCGGCAGCCTTGGATCGTCTACGGGATGCTGAAGACAGCCGACGCCACTTCCAAGGCCGTGTCGGGCGCCGAAGTGCTCACGTCGCTCATCATGTTTACCCTGCTCTACCTGTCGCTGCTGCTGGTCTGGGTTTACGTGATGGACTCCAAGATCCGGATGGGTCCCGAGGAGGTCCCCGTCGCCGCCGATGCCGGAGAGCGCCGGCCGGATTCTGCCGCCAGGCGTGCCGACCCCTTCGCCGGCGAATCGATGACCGACGCCCGCGGCGGCACGTCAGACGGAGCCTCCTCCCAGGAGACATGACGGCATGGACATGTGGCTGAACATCCTCTGGTTCATTCTGCTCGGCGTGCTGCTCACCGGATACGCCGTTCTCGACGGCTTTGATCTCGGCGTGGGAATCATCCATCTCGGGGCGCGGACCGATCGCGAGCGGCGTATCTTGCTGAACTCCATCGGCCCGCTCTGGGATGGAAACGAGGTGTGGCTGGTCACGTTCGGCGGAGCGTTCTTCGCCGCGTTTCCCCGGGCCTACGCGACGGCGTTTTCGGGGTACTACCTCGCGTTCGTGTTGCTCCTGTTCGCGCTGATCTTTCGTGCGGTCTCGATAGAGTTCCGCAGCAAACGTGAATCTCCGGTGTGGAGGCGGTTCTTCGATTTCTCGTTCTTCGGAGCCAGCACGCTGGCTACGTGGTTGTTCGGCGTCACGGTGGGTAATTCGATGATCGGCGTTCCCGTGGGTGAGAACGGAGAGTATGTCGGCGGGTTCTTCAACCTGCTCGGACCGTTCCCGATCCTCGTCGGTCTGTTTTGCGTGTCCATGTTTGCCATGCATGGGGCGATCTATTCGTACCTCAAGACTGAGGGGGATTTGTGCCGTCGCATCCGCGGCTGGACGTGGCGCGCGTTTTTCGTGTTCCTTGCGTTGTTCGGAGTGACTACCGTCTATGCTGTCGCGGCGGTGCCGTCCACGACGCGGAACTTCGAGCACTTCCCGTGGGCGTGGGTCGTGGTGGGGCTGAACGTCCTCGCGATCGCCAACATCCCTCGGGCGATCTACCATGGACGACCGCTGCAGGCGTTTATAACGTCGTGCTGCTCAGTCGCCGCGTTCGTCTTCCTGTTCATGATCGCGCTCTACCCGAACCTGATTGTCTCGAGCCTGAATGCCCAATGGAGCCTGACTATCTTCAACGCTGCATCCTCCGAGAAGACGCTCGGTATCATGGCGGTCATCGCGCTGATAGGGATGCCGTTCGTCCTCACGTACACCGTGATCATCTACTGGGTCTTCCGCGGGAAGGTCAAGCTCGGGACATTCAGCTACTGACCGCTCGTCGCCCGTTCAAAGAAGCGATCGAGAATCTCGTCCCTGCCAGGCGTCGTCAGAACGTGCAGACCAGATGGGCGTGCTTACGCCGGCGAGTCTGCTGACAACAATCGCCTGCGCCGTGAGGAGCACGACTCCGGTTGCCATGCCGAGCAACGGCACCAAGCCATCGGCCGCCCCCAGCGCCGTGATCAGCGCGCTGGCGCAGGCAGGAGGATGAGGACACTCCAAGTACACAAGCAACACGCAGCTAACGGCCATGGCAATCGAGGCGCTGGCGAGGACCGGCCAGCTGCCCGTTTCCATGGAGACCGGGTGGCCGCTGAGAAGACCGACCAGATGCCACGTCGCGTAGCCGACCAAAATCGCGACAAAATGACCAACGACTACCGATCGCGGGGCCGCCGAGCGTGAGTATGGGCTGCTGAACAGAATGAACGCGCTGGGTCCCAGAGCTGGGAATAGCAGCGGCAGGTCGACCAGCCAAGCCAGAAAGGCGAGCATCAAGATGGCCATACCGCCGTTGACCGCGGCTACGATCGAGATGACCTTGCGCTCATCTCGACCTGCGAGCAGTGATGGAATAGACAGGCGAGCACGCCAGGCCATCCGCCATCGTCTTATGCGCACACGGCGCGTCACCTCGGACATCAAGCTCACTCGCAAACCGGCGAAACTGAGGGCCCTATTCGTCCGTGTTTATCGGCTTTATCCGCCTCGGTCTTCCTGCGGAATCCGACTCGGCACTCAGACTTGTCAGGGGTTGCTCCGTTCGCGCAGCAGCACGTCCCCCGGATCGTCGAGCTTCGGCGTGTAGCGGGCGATAAGTTTTCGGATGCGCGTTTGATCGGGATCCAGTTCCAGCGAGCGGTGCCAGTGCTCGAGGGCCCGATCGCGACGGTCGGTTCGCGTCGCATCCTCGAGGTAGAGGATCATGTTGATCGACCCGAGTCCGGCGTGGGCACGAGGCAACCTCCGGTCGCACGCGAGGGCCTGGCTGTAGGCTCGCTCCGCGGCGCCGAAGTCGCGCGTCCTGAACAGAGAGTATCCCAAAGCCTCGTGGGCCACCGCGAGGTTCGAGTCCATGTTGATCGCGTGGGCGAGCGACTGCCGAGCCATCTTGTAGCGCCCCTGGTTCATGTAGGTGTGGGCCAGGTTGACGAGCACGAGCGGTTGACTGCTGTCTCGCTCCAGGGCCTCGCGATAGGCCCGGACGGCCTCGTAGTGCTTCCCCTGGGCGTCCAGGGCGACGCCGAGGTTGACGTACGCATGGGGCCGGTCACTCCCGATGTCGATCGCCTTCCGGAAGCGCTCGACCGCCTGTCCGTAGTCACCTAATTGCTGATAGCAAACGCCGAGGTTGAGCTGGGCGTCGAAGCTATCCGGATCCAGGTCGACTGCGTGCAAGTAAGCCTGGATCGCATCCTTGAGGCGTTTGGTGAAGTGGTAGAGCTGGCCGAGGTTAAACGTGTCTTTGAACGAGAACGGATCTCGGCGTATCGCATCGCTGAAGCTCCCGATCGCCTGCTCATATTCTCCCATGCGGCGGTATATGACACCCATGTTGGAGTGGGCGACAGCCATCTGCGGAGCGAGGCGGGCGGCCTCCTCGAACGCCATCAACGCCGCCTCGAGGTCGTCGCTTTCCAGGAGCCTTTCCCCACGGTGAATCTGGCGCGTCGCTCGATATTCACGGATTGTGGTGCATCCCGACAAGCCGATGGCCAGGATGCATCCGAAAGCAGCGCGCGTCGTCGTGCCGGTCAGGTACGGCAGCGCCCAACGCTTGATGTC
>CBDUZY010000081.1:0-8914 GCA_965371825.1 uncultured bacterium | reverse complement strand
CCATTCGCCATTCGACCGCCACCTGGCGCTCCCTGATCCGCCTGCGGCGGACGGTACGGATCGGCACTCGCCGTGACGAGGTGAACCGGTAACGCCGATAACGTTTGTGTCTGGAGTCGGTTCCGCTGAACATGACGAGCGGCGCGTGGGGCGCGAGACGGTGCAACTCGGACCCCGGCCGATCGCGTCGACCGTCCGGCGCAACACGCACGTGAGGGAAACCCCAAACTCGGACGAGCGGCATAACGGACCCCCGTCGGTGTCATTCGGAGGCCCCGGGCGGTCGATACACACCCCGGGGAGCACGGTCTCCCCGGTTCCAGTGCGGTTGATAGGACCTTGGCCCACGACTAGAATCCTTCAGGTGGGGCGGTTCGGGCCGCTCGCCCCGGAAATCGAAGCCGCCGCGGGCCCCCGAGCACTACAACCGCACGGAACAGGCTCACTGCCGGCAGTCGGTCGGGATTAGAGCCGGTGGAGCCCAAATGGCGAGCGGGACCCAAGGGGAGCCCGTCGCCGCCCGCAAGAAGCAGGAGATGTCGTGATGTTCGAGCGATTTACAGATCGTGCTCGCAAGGTGATGGCCCTCGCCAATCAGGAGGCCCAGCGCTTCAACCACGAGTACATCGGAACTGAGCACATCCTCCTCGGCTTGGTCAAGGAGGGCTCGGGCGTCGGGGCCAACGTCCTCAAGAACCTCGACGTCGATCTGCGGAAGGTACGCCTCGAGGTCGAGAAGCTCGTAAAAAGCGGACCGGAAACGGTCACCATGGGCAAGCTGCCGCAAACGCCCCGCACTAAGAAGGTCATCGAGTACGCGATCGAGGAGGCGAGAAACCTCAACCACAACTACGTGGGCACGGAGCATCTGCTGCTCGGACTGCTGCGCGAGCAGGACGGCGTAGCCGCTCAGGTGCTCATGAACCTCAACCTGAAACTCGAGGATGTCCGCGAGGAGGTGCTCAATCTGCTCGGGGCCAGCGCCGAGGCGGAGGAGGTCGGCGGGGAGATCGGCGGCGGTGAAACCAAGAAGGGTAAGAGCAAGACCCCGGCGCTGGACTCCTTCGGACGCGACCTGACCGAGATCGCCCGGCAGGGCAAGCTCGATCCGGTGATCGGACGGATGGCCGAGATCGAGCGGATCATCCAGATTCTCTGCCGCCGCCAGAAGAACAACCCGGTGCTGCTCGGCGAGGCCGGTGTCGGCAAGACCGCGATCGTCGAGGGGCTCGCCCAGATGATCATAGCCAACGACATACCCGAGCTGCTCGCCGATCGGCGGATAGTGGTTCTCGACCTCGCGATGATGGTGGCGGGAACGAAGTACCGCGGGCAGTTCGAGGAGCGTATCAAGGCGGTCATGAACGAGGTTCGCCGGGCCGGCAATGTCATCCTGTTCATCGACGAGCTGCACACCCTGGTCGGGGCGGGCGGCGCCGAGGGCGCCATAGACGCCTCGAACGTCCTCAAGCCCGCGTTGAGCCGCGGCGAGATTCAATGTATTGGGGCCACGACGCTCGACGAGTACCGCAAGTACGTCGAGAAGGACAGCGCCCTCGAACGGCGCTTCCAGCAGATCATAGTCGAGCCGCCGACGAGCAGCGAAACGCTCTTGATCCTCAAGGGGCTCCGAGATCGCTACGAAGCCCACCACCGCGTGCGCATTACCGACACGGCCCTGGAGCACGCCGTGGAGCTGTCGGCCAGGTATATACCGCGCGTGCAGCCCGACAAATCCATCGACGTGATGGACGAAGCCGGTGCTCGTGTACGTCTGAAGACAATGACCAAGCCGCCGGATCTCTCGGAGATCGAGCGGGAAATGGATGCCCTCGGTGCCGAGAAAGACGAGGCCGTCAAGAACGCCGACTACGAACGAGCCGCCCAAATCCGCGACAAGCTCGAGTCCGTCAAACTCAAGAAGAAGACCCTGCAAAAGGAGTGGCGGGATCACACCCAGGAGACCGACGGCGTCGTTGATGACGAAGTGATCTGCGAGGTCATCGCCTCCATGACGGGCATCCCCTTGCAGCGCATGGGTCGCGACGAAGCCGACCGGCTCCTCAAGCTCGAGGTCGAACTCCACAAACGGATTGTGAGCCAGAACGAGGCTGTCATCGCCTTGGCACGAGCGGTGCGTCGTAGCCGTAGCGGGCTAAAGGACCCGAACCGGCCGATGGGTAGCTTCATCTTCGTCGGACCCTCGGGTGTCGGCAAGACCTATCTGGCGAAGTGTCTCGCGGAGTTCATGTTCGGCAACCCCGAGGCCCTCTTCGTGCTCGACATGTCGGAGTACATGGAAAAGCACAACGTGTCGCGGCTTATCGGCGCCCCGCCGGGTTACGTCGGATACGAAGAAGGCGGACAGCTCACCGAGCGGATTCGACGCCGGCCCTACTCCGTCATTCTGCTCGACGAGATCGAAAAGGCCCACCCCGACGTCTTCAACATGCTCCTTCAGATCATGGAGGAGGGGCGCCTGACAGACTCCTTCGGGCGGCACGTGGACTTCAAGAACGTCGTCCTGATCATGACGAGCAACGTCGGCGCCCATCGCATCACTCATCAGGACGAGTTCGGGTTCGGCAAGCGTGACGAGGAGGTCACCTACGAGAAGATGAAGGGAATGCTCAAAACCGAGCTGGACGACCACTTCCGGCCCGAGTTCCTCAACCGCCTCGACGAGATCCTCGTCTTCCGCAAGCTCACCCACGTCGACATGGTCGCAATCGTCGACCTGGAGTTGGAGAAGCTGGCCAAGCGAATGAGCGACCGCGGGATCACTCTCGAGGTCCGCCAGGACGCCAAGGACTATCTCATCGAGAACGGAACGGATGAGAAGTTCGGCGCCCGTCCGCTGCGCCGCGCGATCGAGCACCATCTCGAGGACACCCTCTCCGAGGCCATGCTGCGGGGCGAGTTCTCCGGCAAGAACCTGGTAATCGTGACCGTCAAGCAGCCTGCGTCGGACGACGAAAAGCCCACTCTGCAGCTCGAGGGCTTGGTCAGCGAGTCCACCGAACCCGAGGCGGTCGGCGCCCACGCCGAGGACACGTAGACGCCGATAGGTCGAGTCGACCACCAGGCACGCGCGGTTGCGAGGATGCGTCATGCCCGTTCAGGTGGGCCACAGACCGTCCGCGCTGCTTCCAGAACGTTCCATACCCCGGCAAGCAAGCGCCGTCGTTACGTCACCAAAGCCCCGCCTGACTGACAGGCTCTTACACTCACACCGTTACTTTCGGTTGCCCTAGCCCGTACATGGTCCTAGAATGTATCGCCTTCGTTGCGGGATGGCGTTGTGCCGGCCATCGGGGACCGGCACGAGACCGAACGGCATTCCCCAGCAATCTACGCGCGCCGGCTAACCACATGAAAGATGCCCGGAACCATCAGAGCAAACCGCAGCGCCGCTCCGTACTTGTGCCCTGCGCCCTCGCTGCGCTTCTTACTCTGTCGGCGGCGGCGAGCGCCACGGTGGAAGTCAACGTAACGCACGTGGGCTTCCCGAGCGTGCTCGAGGGCGACGTGATTCGCAGCGGTACGTGGGTCCCGGTAGTCGTGGATCTGGCACTCGTGGGGCAGGCGAGCTTCGACGGCGTGTTGCGCACCGCCCAGTTCGACACCGACGGCGACAGATGTTTCGACTCGGTTGAAGTACACCTCCGGGCTGAGACCGGCGGCACGCAGCGTCTCTACTTGTACGCCCTCGCCAATCCCAATCGCGGGCAGGGAAGGTTCTCCGTTGAACTCCGCACGCCTGACGGCGAGATCACGCCGGTCGTCTCCCAGGGTGAACTAACCTACCGGGCCGACCCCGCCGGCCAGCCAATACCGATAAGCCATGACGACATCCTCATTCTCTCGATATCCTCAGAAGCGATGGGCCGAATCGGAGAACTCGTCGGCTCCGAGAGTCGCGAGGTTCTGACACAGTATATCCACGTCGCCCACATGAGCCCGTCGGATCTTCCCGAGCTACAGCTCGGGCTGGACGCGGTGGATGTCGTCGTCTGGGATGACGCCCGCCCCGAGGACCTGACGCAAGGCCAACTGCAGGCCCTGATCGACTGGGTCAGACACGGCGGCACGATCCTCATCGGCGCCTCGCGCACGGCGGGCTCCATCAAACTGGCGAAAACACTTGACGCGATTCTGCCTGCCTCGCTCGGCGAAGTTATCGCCGTGGACAACCTTCCCGATGTTCGAGATACGCTCCTGGACCCACCCGTGGAGGAGGGGGGGGACGTGTCCCAAACACAGGCCGACTGGCTCGAAACCGGGTTCCCCGTCTCGGCACCCCTCGCGAAGTGCACGCGGCGTGACGATGCGATCGTCGTCGCCCGAGAGTCGTCGATCGACTCCGACATCGTTACGCGGCGCCGGGAGGGACGAGGACATGTCATCTACTCAGCCATCACGCTCAGGGACCTTTTCAGCGCCCCGTGCGAGGTGCATGGTTTCTTCAAGAAGCTGCTCTACTTTACACCGTTGAGCAATTCCGATCAGGCACCGCCCACACCGTACTCGCTGTTCGCGAACGTTGTCGGGGGAGTCGCGTTCTCGACGTCCAGCGGTGTGTTCCTGCTCGTCGCCGCACTCTTTTCGATAACATACGTGGGCGTCGCCACGTTCGGTTCCTGGGGCGTCCTCAGTGCCAGAGGTTGGCGGCGGCATAGTTGGACGGTGTTCGCCGTAGTTGCCATCGCTGCAAGCGGCGTCAGTGTCGTAGCCGTTGGGGCGATGCGCGGCTTCAAGGATCAGCTTCACCAGATCTCGGTAGTCGACGCGGACGCGGGTTCACGATACGGTTTCGCCACAGCGTACTTCGGCCTGAAGACGGGCATCGACAAGGAGTTGGACCTGTGGCTTCCCTCGGACCGTATCGGCGCTCGCGAGCCGATCGCGACGCCGTGCTTCTTGAGGCCGCTCCCTGCCGGAGGTGATTTCTCCGGGGACCGGGCCGGCTTTGCCGATCCGGAGGAGTATCGTCTGGTCCCGGCCAGCGCCGTGATCGAGGGCGTCCGAATCCGGGCGACACTCAAGCGATTTGAGGGTCGGTGGGAAGGACCGCTCGGCGGAAGCCTCTCAGGAAGGGTCTCGGTTCGACGCGGACGCATCACCGACGATAGCTACATAGTCAACGAACTCGGCGTCGACCTCCGGAACTGTACACTGCTTCATCCGGCGCTCGACCCCGACGCGATCGCCACCGCAAGAGACAGAAGCATCCACGCCTATTCGATAGGAGACATCCCGGCGGACGGATTGAGGTTCTTCCTAGCTCCGCAGTGCTACAAGGTCGTGGGGGCGGAGACCATCGACGATGTGGTCATGCGCTCGGAGCTCGCGGATCTGCAAGACACGTGGAGTTCACCCTTCGAATCGGGGCTGGCGAGCCTGGGGTACGTAGGTTCCGGTTCGGCGTCTGACCCGGGATACTCCCTGGGCCAGGTCCAAAACGCTTTGCTGTTACTTTCCACGATCGGCGACTACGATCCGGTATCCCACGCGGGAATGATGCAGACCATCATGGGCAGTAAGACCTGGTCGCGCGACCGGCTCCGCTATCTCGACCTGCGGTCTCAGTTGCTCGCCGGTCGTCCGGGCGGTCCCAAGAGGTCCGCCGAGGCGGGAAGCGTGGTTCTGATAGGATTCGCCGAGGATCCCGGCCCGATCAGGCTCTTTGGCCGCACGAGTGACCCGAAGTATCGCCCGGTCGAGCCGGATGCCGATTCCTCGTGGACAATGTATCGAATTCGAATCCCGGTCATGAAACTCGAAGGCGGGGCGGGTCAGAAAGAGGAAGCCGCCAAGGAAGGGTCACCGGAAGCGTGACAACGATTGGACAGACGTCGAGGTACTCGCGTTGATTCTGCAAACGATCAACCTGACCAAGCGCTACGGCAAGCTCGTGGCCCTAAACAACCTCCATCTCAACATCGAGGAGGGCGAGTGCTTCGGTTACATCGGCCCAAACGGCGCCGGTAAGACCACTACCATAAAGATCCTGGCGACTCTACTTCAGCCCACGTGGGGTGAGGCGCGGATTTGCGGGCACGTCATAGGATACGAGTCGCGTAAGATTCGCCCCCTCATCGGGTACGTGCCCGACTTCTTCGGCGCCTACGAGGACATGGTCGTTCAGGAATACCTCGAGTTCTTCGCCAGTGCGTACAACATCACCGGCAAGCAGCGGACGCGCGTCGTCGGCGACGTGCTCGAGCTGACCGACCTGGCAGTCAAGCGCGACGCCCTGGTCGACTCTCTTTCCCGTGGAATGCAGCAGAGGCTCAGCATCGCTCGCGTGCTGCTTCACGACCCGAAAGTGCTGCTGCTCGACGAGCCGGCAAGCGGTCTCGATCCGCGCGCCCGAATCGAGATCCGCGAGCTGCTAAAGGAACTGCGGCGGATGGGCAAGACGATCATCATCAGCTCGCACATCCTCCACGAACTTGCGGAACTCTGCACCACGGTCGGCATCCTCGAACAGGGCGTTCTCTTGTATCACGGTCCCATTCAGGACATCATCCGTCGGGTCAAGACGGAAACCAAGCTCCACATCTCCGTCGTGGAGCAACAGGACCTGGCCGCTTCCCTCCTTCAGCGAGTCAAGGGTGTCCGGTCGGTGACTCAGCTCGACGGACACATCGTGGTCGAATTCGAGAAGCCGCCCCGTGACTTCAGCGGTCTTGCCCGGCTCCTGCTCGACAACAACTTCAAGATCAGAGAAATCCGCGAGGAAGAGGTCAACCTCGAGACCGCATTCATGAGACTGACCAAGGGAATGGTGCAGTGAGGGAATTACCAATTACGAAATGTAGTTCCCTATGAATAGTGTTCTTGCCAAGTTGTGGCTCTGGTTCTGGCACTTGCTGCCCGCCAACCCGATTCTCGTGCGCGTAGTGAGCGGCGCATCGCGCAGACCCCGCCATCTCTACCTGCGTGCCGTATACCTTCTCATCCTTCTCGGCGTGGTCCTGGCCGTGCTTTTTGACTCGGTGTTGGGCAAGGGCGCCTCGCTCACCGAGCTGGCCAAGGGCGCCTCGCAGACGTTCATGTGGGCGTCGATCGCTCAGCTCTTTTTGATGTGTTTCCTCGCTCCGGTGTTCACGGCCTCGGCTATCACCCAGGAAAAGGACGCCCAGACCTTCAACATTCTGTTGTCGACACCGCTAACCAATGCTCAGATCGTGCTCGGCTCCTTGATGAGCAGGCTATACTTCGTTCTCGTGCTGCTTATCGCGGGCCTGCCGATCTTCCTTATGACCATGGTGTACGGCGGCGTGACCAGCCGCCAGATCGTCGAGAGTTTCGCCCTGGCGGGCTCGACGGCGATCCTCACCGGAGCCCTGGCGATCTTCATTGCGATGATAGGCGTGGGAACCCGCCGTACTATCTTCTCGTTTTACCTTCTGATAGCCCTGTACCTCCTGGCCGTGTACATGTTGGGTAGGTGGGATCGAACCTGGGTCGAGGCTTCGCCGGCCAACATCCAGGGCATGAAGATGAGTTGGCTCACGCCGTTCCACCCGTTCCTCGCGCTGGAGGTTGCCCTTAACCGAATCTATGCCCCCTCGGCCGCCCGTCTGGGCGAGTGCGGCAGCCTCACTCGCGCCGCACTGACCAACCCCTCAGCCATCTACCTGGCTTGGACGACTTTGCTCGCCGTCGTGTTGATCGCGTCGAGTGTGCTCTTCGTGCGCCGAGGTGCCAAGACGGGCGAAGCGACATTCTTCAGTACTTTTACTGATAAGTTTCGCCGCACGCCCAAGGGGGAGCGCACGCGCACGCCACGCAAGGTCTGGGCGAATCCGGTCGCCTGGCGCGAGGCGAAGACCCGAGTGTTGGGAAGCGGCCCTCTTCGATGGGCGATCATCGCCGGCGGGTTGACCGCCTCCGTGATCATCCTTGTCGAGTATGCCCGCGGCAGGGTCGTCACGACTGATGTCTCCACGTGGCTTGCAGGTCTGACCACCGTCCAGTTCGCCATCGCCCTGCTGATTGCGACCAACACCGCGGCGACCTCGATGACAAAGGAGAAGGAGTCGAAGACGATGGACCTACTCCTGACCACGCCGCTCACAAGCAAGTACATCCTATGGGGAAAGCTCCGCGGCCTGGTTAGCTTTGCGGCGCCGCTGCTGGTGGGGCCGATATTGATCCTACTCGTGTTCGCCCTGTTCGACTCATTCCGCGGCGCATCGCGCCCGGCGATCTGGATCGAGACAGCGATCGAGCTCGCGATGTTGATGACGGTTTATACCGCCCTCGCGTGCGTGATCGGCCTGCGGTTCTCTCTCCACAGCCGAACCAACATGGTCTCGGTCATGTACAGCGTGGGGACTATCACCCTCGTTTTCGGCCTGCTTTCCGTGATCGGATTCTCGCTCGTCGGCGCATTCGACGGCGAGGTCGGGGCGTTCTTCGCCCCACTCACACCGTTCACATCGATCTGGTTCCTGGTGAATCCCGTGGCTTTGTTCGACCATTCCGTCAGGGATCTCGCCGCGGGTGCCGCAGCCGCTCGCACGGTCGCTTTGTTCGGCGTGCTCGTCGCCGTGGGGCTCTGCACGTTTATAGTCTGGCGGGCTTACGCGGGCTTGGTGCGCGATTTCGACATGACCATTCGCAAGCAGTCCGGGCACTGATAGGCCGTTCGTTCTCGGCGCCGAGCCGGCTAACGCGCGTTTCTGACCACCGCAGAGAGCGCAGAGTCCGCAGAGCCAGCAGGCTGGTTTACCAGTGGTCTTGAGGTACTTCATGGAGCTGACGACCTCTCTGGCTGACCAGCGGCTCAACCTACGCGAGCGACAGCGTGCTGCCGGCGAATCCGCGGCGTCTTGAACGTAAGCTCATGCAGCCCAATAACCTCCGCGCTCTCCGCGACCTCCGCGGTGAGATATTCGGACTA
>CBDUZY010000080.1:0-9105 GCA_965371825.1 uncultured bacterium | reverse complement strand
CGGGCGGCCGTGTGACCGGAGAGGATCGTGTTCGGCGCCGCCAGCAGCGGGTGGTCCGGTGGAGGTGGCTCGGGATCCACAACGTCGAGCCCCGCACCGGCGAGCTGCCCGGCCTCGAGCGCCTCGGCCAGGGCCGCCCCGTCGACCACGGCACCCCGCGCCGTGTTTATGAGCATTGACCTCCTTTTGAACTTGGACAAGGCCGCCCTGTCGATCAGGCCCCTGGTCTCCTCCGTTAGCGGTACGTGAAGACTGACGATGTCCGACCTCTCGTAGAGTTCGTCCTTCGAGACCGGAGTCGCCGCAAAGTCCAACCACCCCGGCCCGACGATGTCATTGAAGAGCACACCCATGCCGAAACCCCGGCGACAACGCCGCGCCACGGCCCGCCCGATCCGCCCCATCCCGATTATTCCGATGGTCAGCTCGCTCAACTCCCCCGCCCGGACCTCGTTGCGTGCCTTCCGGAAGTGCCCGCCGCGCACCATCGTGTCACACCATGACACTCTTCGCTCGAGGGAGATGATCAGGCCGAGTGTCAAATCGGCGACCGCCTCGGTCGCAGCCTCGGGCGTGTAGACAACCGCGACGCCGCGTGCCCGGCAGGCCTCGACGTCGATGTTCTCCAGGCCTACACCACCGCGACCGATCACCTTCAGGTGCGCCGCTCGTTCGATCACTTTCCGCGATACCCGGGCGCGCGTTCGTACCAGAAGTGCGTCACAGTCCACAACGGCCTGCATGAGGCCGGCTTCATCACAGGCGTCGAGAAGCGTGACCCGCCCGACCCCGCGCATTCGCTCGATCGCCCAGTCGTCGAACCGTTCGGCGAAGACAATGTGTGACTCTGCATCTACCACGATGCACGATGATCGCCACCGCGCGCCGCGGCGTCAACGAGTGGCTAATCGTGGGGTCGACGGCCGCACTGACAGGCCGGGCACGAGACCGACGAGTGCCGCCCGGAACGACCTCAGTCGATCGGCTGTGCCCACAGCGCCACCAGCAGGAACGCGATAACGACGGCGATCCATAGCCACAAGCGGTGGTGACTCCTGGTGTGCACCGCGCTGCGATGAAGTGCGAGGGCCATGGTATTAGCTCGCATGCGACCGGAACATGGCTACACGTCGCAGCCCATTCCAATTCAATTCTACCACATCGCTCCGTTTCTTGCCACGCAGATCGCAGTTGAGGTTCAAAACGGGTGGTAAAACCGGGCCTCGCCAGTATCATCAACTCGATGGAGAGATCTCTGATTTCAGACATGCTGAACCTGGCAGAACGAGTCAGCCGCGAAGCTGCCGCGATATCTAGCCGCGAGTTCGGCCGGACGTCCGCCGCACTCAAGCACGACAACAGCGTCGTCACCGATGTGGACTACGAGATCCAGACGCTGATCCTGAGTGCCATAGAGAGCGCGTATCCCGACCACGCCGCCGTGGCCGAAGAGACCGCCGAGCCACGCCACACTCCGGTCGACCCGGCCGCGGCGCGGTATTGCTGGGTGATCGATCCGCTCGACGGAACGCGCAACTTCGTCGCCGGTCTGCCGTGCTTTGCCACAGCGATCGCCGTCCTTAAAGAGGGTCGGCCTGTCGTCGGTGTGGTCTACGAGCACAACCAAGGTGCTCTATACGCCGCGACCGCCGGCGGGGGCGCGACCCTAAACGGCGAACCCGTCACGGTTTCCTCCGCACCGGTGGGCTTGGAACTGTTGGTGGGAATACCGTCGAGCAAGGACAGGCTCACGGGTGACGTAATCCGCACCTGGAGCGAGGCGCGCGGGTTGGTAGCGCGCAACTTCGGCTCGACAGCGCTCCATCTCGGCTTGGTTGCCTCCGGAGCGATGGCTGCGACGTTCAGCAAGCGGGCGAAGATCTGGGACGTAGCCGCAGGAGCCCTGCTGGTGACCGAGGCCGGCGGCATGATAACAGATCCGCTGGGTGCCAACCTCGTACCCTTCCAGCTTGGACGGGACCCCGGAGAGGACATCCCGTTTCTCGCCGCTGCCCCGGACGTCCACAGAAGACTGATTGAACCAATCCGTAAACTCGCATCACCGCGCGAACCGAGGGACTGAACGTACCACGCCCGCCCGGTCACGCCCTGCGCGTGCATGCCCTCTTGGACTGGGGTTAACGCTTGTCCGAAAGCGAGGCCGGGTCGTCGTCGAGGATCCGCTGGATCGCCGTCTTGATGAAGGTCATCTTGGTGTTCGTGGTCTCGTCCACCTTGACCACGACCTCGTTCTCCTTCACCAGGATCACCGTGCCCACGACGCCGCCGACCGTGAGCACGCGGTCGTTCTTCGACATGCGGGTGTGCATATCATCGCGCTCCCGCTTCTCCCGCTTCTTCTGACTGCGAGAACTCAGCAGCATGAACACGATGAAAGCGAGCATCAGCGCCGGGAAGAAAAACGACATGGACGGGGACGGGCTCGCCGGCGCCGCCTGGCCCAAGAGCAAGTAAGCTGGGTTCATCGGGTCTCCTCATCTTCCGCGGCGTTCCGCGCCGCTACGATCGGGAATTCCTCCGCGATTCTCGCCAATTGTCCGGTCGGAATCAAATCTCGGATTCTGGAAAGGAACCTCTGGTAGAAACGGAGGTTGTGAATCGAGGTCAGGGTCGGGCCGAGCATCTCGCCCGCGTTGAACAGGTGGCGGATGTAGCCCCGGCTGAAACGGCGGCACGCCTCGCAGTCGCAACCCGGCTCGAACGGTTCGGTATCGAGCCGGTGCCGCTCGTTTCGCATCCGCAAGACCCCGGCTGCGGTGAAAGCGTGGCTGTTCCGCCCGTTGCGCGTCGGGAGCACGCAGTCGAACAAATCCACGCCGACGGATACAGCCGCAAAGATGTCACGAGGCGTACCGACGCCCATGAGGTAACGCGGGCGATCCGGCGGCAGACTCGCGGCGATTCCCGGCAGAATCGCATCCATCTCCTCCCGCGACTCCCCCACCGAAAGTCCGCCGATCGCGTATCCATCGAACCCGATCTCGATCAGAGCCTCCGCACATCGTCGCCGAAGCATAGGATCCAACCCACCCTGAACGATACCGAAAAGCGCCTGATCCTTGCGTGAGTGGAACTCCTTGCACGCAGCCGCCCAGCGGATCGTTCGGTCGACGGCGACCTGCAGCGTCTCGGCGTCGCACGGTAGCGGCGGGCATTGATCGAAAGCCATGATGATGTCCGCCCCGAGTTTGTTCTGCACCTCCGTCGCGATCCGTGGATCAAGCCTCATCGAGGCCCCGTCGATGTGGGACTTAAACTCGACGCCTTCGTCGGTGATCCGGTTGATCCCCGCCAGCGAGAAGACCTGGTACCCGCCGCTGTCGGTCAGGATGGGCCCATCCCACCCCATGAAGCGGTGCAGGCCACCCAAGTCGCGGACCACTGCCGCGGTCGGTCGCAACTGGAGGTGATACGTGTTGGCCAGGATAATCTGCGCCCCGGTTCCGCGAAGTTGCTCGGGCGTTACCCCCTTGACCGACCCGGCTGTCCCCACCGGCATGAACGCCGGCGTCTCGACCCGCCCGTGGGGCGTAGTAAACACGCCTCGTCGCGCAGGGCCGTCAGTATGAATGACCTCGAAAGAAGGCATGATCAATGTTCACTCGGACGCCGACGGCACCTAGCCGAATCCGCGGATGCCACGCCAATCAAGCATGGACCTTCGCCAATACCGCTTGCACCGACTGGATCACCTGGCAGTCGCAGTACGCACCGTGACGAATGAAGACCAGCTTGGCGTCGCGCCTCTTCGCAGCGGACAACTTCTTCGTCGATAGGACCGCTTCGCTCCTGGAAAAATCGCCGGGGCAGGTCTTCCGTGGGTCGTTGCCGAGCGTCTCCTCGAGCGACTCGAAGAAACCCGAGTCGCGGAGGCCGGCGTACACGCTCGCCTCCTTGTCAGCCACGTCCTCGCTACGGGGCAGCTTCAGGAAGTCGTCCGTCGACTCGCCCGGTGCGAGTTCCAGCCACACGATCCCTTTGAGGCGCGACTCGCGGAACTCGGCTAGGATGGCATTGACGAGGCGGTGAAACCGCTCTTCGGGAAGCAGCCCCTTGAACCCGCCCCATCGAAACGTCGCGCACAAGCGATCCCACCGCTCGTTGTGCTCGACCGAAACCGTCATGCCGGGAAACGTCGGCGCGAGCATCGCTGCGAGCTCGCTCCCGAGTTCCTTGTCACGTTTCGCCGCCGGCATGGACGGCCACTTTCCACGTGTGTGGGATAATGTCAAGGTAGCGACCGGCCGGCGCTCATCACGACGGACCTGGGCGAGCACCCTCCGCGGCCACGACCGGCTGTGGTATACTATGGCCATGCCTGACATTGACGTCGATCCGAGTCCCAAGCGGCTGCCCCTGGATCGCGTGTGGTTCGCGCTCACCCTGTCGTGGCTGGTGGCCTTCTTGGCGATCGGAGCCTGGTGCACGTACTGGGCGGACCTACGCGGCGACCAGTACCAGCACATCAGATTGGGAAAGTGCATCACCGACGGCGGGCTGATCTATGTGGACTGCTGGGAAAACAAGCCGCCCGGGATCGCCTGGCTAAACGCCGTAGGACTCGCGCTCAGTCCCACGGGACGAATCGGCGTCTGGGTTCTGCCGGCCACGGTAACGCTTCTGTCGATAGCCATGTTCTGGATCACGGTCTCGCGGTTGGCGACCGCCCGCGTCGCACGCACCGCAGTCGCACTCGCCGCGGTCATCGCCACGATGCGGCTGTACGACGCCCCGTCGATCAACCCGGATTCCTACTCGTTCGCGTTCGAGCTGGCGGCCGGTTCGCTGTGGCTTCTGGCGGCATACTCCGCTTCGTGGCGTGGCCGCGTTGGTCTGGGTCTGACGGCGGGACTTCTGTGGTCAGCGGCTACGGCAGTCAAGCAGATCGGGTGCGTCGGTCTGCTGGCCGCCTCGATGATCGCTATTGTTCTGCTGATCGCCCGGAACGAGGATCGACGCCGCTGGATCACTGCCGGGTGCTCTTCATGGATAGGTTTTCTCATCGGCGGTGGCGCCGTCGCATTTGTACTTTGGAAGCAGAACGTGCTCGCTCCCGCCTGGGAGGCGATCTTCACGTTTAACCAAGGGTTCCTCTCGGCGGACGCGGGTCTTACGCTCCTTCGCTCCTGGCCGCGTATGCGCGTCGACCTCGAACCGTTGCAGTTTCCGCTGTGGCTCTCGCTGCTGGCGGTGATCTTCACGTGCGTGCGCGGGGAAAGGGAAAAACTCTCCGGGCCGTGGGTGTGGGCCATGGCCCTCTGGTGGCTGGTCGCGACAGGTTTCGCACTGCTGGGCCCAAGTCACTCCATGCGCTATTGGCAGGGGACCTGGGCACCGATGCTGCTGCTCGCCGGTTTCGGCCTGCGCCTCCTGGACGAAACCGTTGCCCGGACCGAGCGGAGCTTTCGCGCGGTGCTCGCGGTGGTCTTCTTGACCCTGGCAGTCCTCTTGTGCAGGCCGCTTGTTACGCAGTACGTCTACGGCGTGGCGAGCGCGCATGTCGATTACTCGCGGCATCCGAACGAGCGCGACCGGCTGACCGACATCGGTGAGCGAGTTCAGAAACTGGTTCCGGAAGGTGAACGCATTTATGTCCTCGCCTATCACCCCGGCGTCTACCTGTATGCCGACCGCCAATCAGCGAGCCGGTTCACTGATCCGCGCTCGCCCCAGCAGATGAACGAGATCCTGGCGGACCTGGCCGAACTCAGACCCTATTGCATACTCGCTCCCGAGCGACCCGCGGCGGAGTTCGAGGCATGGTGTGATGAGACGTGTCACGCCGCACTGGACGAGGTTTTCCTGCATTACACGGAAGTCGAGCCGATCGAACCGTACCAAGTCTGGCTTGCGAAGTCGGCGGAACCGGAACCCGAACCGGAACCCGAACCCGAATAGGGAGCGCCAGTGTCCGAATCCGTGGAAGCACAGAGCGGGTCTACGCCGTCGGTGCAGCCATTGCCGGATCGGGGACGCCGGCTTCGATGAACGCCCGTGCGCGGGCCTTGCACGGCTCGCACGTATCGCACGGTCGGGGGCCGGGGCCAACGCAGGTCCAGGTCTTTTCGAAGGGCACACCGAATCGCACGCCGAGTTTGACCACGGCGGCATAGCTCGAGTCCATCAGTGGTGCATCGAAACTGGAGTTCACCTGCGGTTTCAGCAGGGCGTCCAGCATGATGTTCACAGCGTGAACGAACTCGCGCCCACGGTCGCAGGTTCCGTCGTCCAGCAGGCCGAGGTGTTCCGCCGAGGCCCATCGGGTCAGGCCCGTCGCGACCGATGCAGCCCCGACACGCAAGGCGGTCTGCACAGCGGCCGATACCAGCGCGGGCATCAAACCCCGCGTTAGCGCGGGAGGAAGTCCGTCCGCGCTCTCGCCGCCCCGCTCCGCCGCCGAGGTTGCCGAGATTGTCTGCTCGGTCTTCGCGATCCGCTGAATCTCCGCCATGTGCGACAGGCCCAGGGTGATCAGCCGAGCCTTGGGGAACCACGAAACGAGCGCAGTCAATGCGTTCGCCTCCTGGGCGGCCGATGCCTGCCCGTAGTCCGCGTGCAACAGAAACACCTCGTGATCACTCGCGTACCGCGCCGCCGCCACGGCTCCCTTCACTCCCCCGCCGGTCATCACCACGACAGATCTCATGCCATGCTCCCACAAGACTGTTCCGCCGCCGGCGAGCGGACCCGGCCGTCGGCGCGGACACGCCACATTTACGTATCGACAATCCCCCGTGGTGCCGCGTACGCAAAGTGCGACCGGAACCAGCCTGCGGCGCGCACGGGTAGTAGGTTGCCGGTCGACACGCTGCCCTTCGCGCGCCGGCCGGATCGGCATCTTGCACGTCCGCGACGCTACGGATAGCCTCTTCGCAGGATCCTCTGAGTCGCAACCCCAAGGAGTTCGTTATGCCCGAGATTACCCCGTTCGCAGGGATTAGATACGACCATAACAAGTTCAACGGTGATCTCTCGAACCTGATCGCCCCGCCCTACGACGTTCTCGATGAACGTGATAAGCGGGGGCTGCTCGCGGGAAGCGAGCGCAACATCGTCTCGATCGACCTGCCTCATATTCCGCCGAAATCAGCCGGGCCGACCGAGGTCTACGAGCGATCCGCACGAATGCTCAACGAGTGGCTCGCGGATGGGACGCTCATCCGCGAAACTGCCCCGGCACTCTACCTCTACCATCAGCGGTTCGAGCACGGCGGCCGGACGTACACCAGGCGTATGTTCATCGCCCGCGTGCGACTTGTGCCGTTCACCGAGGGCTCGGTGCTCCCCCACGAGCGCACCTTCGGCGGCCCCAAGGAGGATCGCCTGGCCCTGATGAAGGCGACTAAGTGCCAGCTCTCCGCGATCCTGGGTATGTACACCGATCCGCAGGATAAGATCGGAGCGGCCTTCGCGGATGCGGCGTCAAAGACGCCGGATGTGACCGCCCGGCTCGAAGACGTCGACAATAAGATGTGGATCGTGACCGACAGGAACGTGGTCGATGAAGTCGTGGCTACGATGAAGGACAAGAGGGTCTACATCGCGGATGGCCATCATCGCTATGGAACAGCCCTGATGTATCGCGACTTCGTGCGCGAGACGGCCGGCGGCGAACTCGCCAACGATCACCCAGCCGGGTTTATAATGTTCGTTCTCGCCAGCATGGACGACGCCGGTTGCCTGATCCTGCCGTATCACCGCGCCCTTGCGGATATCGATCTTCAGACGGTGCTCGATGCCTGGTCCGAAGGAACGGCGCCCACAAGTCGCGACGAGGCCGACATCGTCCTTTGGGAAGGACGAACGGGCAAGGAGGCGCCGTTGCGATTCACCCGGCGGGACAAACTGGCGGAGCTCGGTCCCCACGAGTGCGAGGCGTGGAGTAAGCTCGACTATGCCTATCTGCATCGCTACCTTATCGACGAGCTGTTGCGCGCGAAGCTCGGCGGCGACGTGACCGGCAAGCTCAGGTACGTCAAGTCGGAGGACCAAGCCACGAGACTTGCTCGAGACGAATCCGGCGTTGCCCTGCTGGTCAATGCCACACCTATGGCACATCTCCGCGCGCTAAGCGAATCCGGTGGGTTGATGCCTCAAAAGAGTACCTATTTTCATCCCAAGCTCGCCACGGGATTGACGATCAACCCGCTGACCTAGATTCGCGTAGGGGCGGAGCGGAGCGCGATTCCAATTCAGCAGGCAGGCGAAGGATGTTCCGGGGTGAAACCGGATTGAACGGAGAACAAAGAGTGCGAAGGCGAAATAGGTCTGTAACCCCGATTACCTTACTTGCGATCGTCGTCGGGGCCGGAGTCTCAACGTCGGTAGGCGATGACTGGCCTCAATGGCGAGGCTCGAAGCGCGACGGCGTTTGGCGAGAATCCGGGATCATCGATCGCTTCGACAAGGACCGGTTGGACATCGTGTGGCGAGCGGCGATCGGTCCCGGGTACAGCGGTCCCACTGTCGCCCATGATCGTGTCTACGTCATGGACAAACTCGACAAGCCCAATGAGCTCGAACGGGTTCTCTGCTTCGACGCGAAGACGGGAAAGAAGCTCTGGGAACACGCTTACCCTTGCGTCTATAGCGGCGTGAGCTATCCGAGCGGACCTCGTGCGTCGGTGACCATACACGACGGCCGGGCATACTCGCTCGGTGCCATGGGAAACTTCTTCTGTCTCGACGCCGCTACCGGGGAGGTCCTCTGGCACAAGGACCTGAACACCGATTACAAGATCAATATGCCGATGTGGGGTATCGCGTCTGCGCCACTGGTCGAGGGTAATCTCGTGATCGTGCAGATCGGAGGGGAAGACGGCGCCTGTCTGGTGGCCTTCAACAGCAAGTCCGGCCGCGAGGTCTGGAGAGCACTCGGTGACCAGGCATCGTACTCTGCGCCGATCGTGATCGACCAGGCCGGCAAGCGCGTCCTCGCGTGCTACACCGGCGAGAATATCGTTGGTCTCGATCCTCAATCCGGCAACGTCTATTGGAAGTACCCCTTTCCATTCACCCAAGTGATAATGGGCGTCGCCTCGCCGGTCCTGCACAAGGACATGCTCTTTGTCACTAACTTCTTCG
>CBDUZY010000079.1:0-9108 GCA_965371825.1 uncultured bacterium | reverse complement strand
GCGTTGGCAAAATAACGCCGTCTCGAATAGTCGCGTAAACGAGGAGTAGCCATGATCGCCGCCGCTGACGCCGCTTTTGACAAGATCGCCGCCGTCGACCCCGAGATTCTTCCCGCCCTGCAGGCCGAGGTCCGCCGCCAGCGGGAGACGCTCGAACTGATCGCATCCGAGAACCACGTTTCAAAGGCCGTCTTGCAGGCCTTGGGCTCGGTCTTCACCAACAAATACGCCGAGGGCTATCCGGGAAAACGCTACTACGGCGGCTGCGAGAACATGGACTCCGTCGAGGATCTCGCCCGGCGGCGCGTCAAGGAGCTGTTCGGTTGTGATCACGCCAACGTTCAGCCGCACTCGGGCAGCCAGGCGAACGCGGCCGTCTACCTCGCGGTGCTCCAGCCAGGTGACACTATTCTGTCACTCAGCCTCGCCCACGGCGGGCATCTCTCCCACGGGCTGAAGGTGAACATGAGCGGTCTGCTGTACAACATCGTCAGCTACGGCGTGGACAAGGAGACGGAGCAGCTCGACCTCGCCGAGGTCCGGCGCCTGGCGAAAGAGCATCGCCCCAAGCTCGTCTTGTCCGGGGCATCCGCTTATCCGCGCACAATCGACTTCGATAAGTTCTCGGAGATCGCCGAGGAGGTCGGGGCCCTCCACATGGCTGACATCGCCCATATCGCCGGCATGGTTGCCGTGGGTCTGCACCCCAGCCCGGTGCCGACGGCCGCGTTCGTGACCTCGACCACGCACAAGACCCTTCGCGGTCCGCGCGGCGGCATCATCATGTGCAAGGAGGAGCACGCCAAGAGAATCGACTCGCGCATCTTCCCCGGAACTCAGGGCGGTCCGCTGATGCACTGCATCGCCGCCAAGGCCGTCGGGTTCGCCGAGGCTCTCAAACCCGAGTTCAAGACGTATCAGCAGCAGATTCTCGACAACGCCCAGGCCCTAGCGGCAGGGCTCGTTTCCAAGGGAAACCGACTGGTATCCGGCGGAACGGACACCCACTTGATGCTTCTGGACCTGCGTCCGGCCTATCCCGACGTCACCGGCAAGCAGGCGGAGGACTGGCTCGGCGCCGCCGGAATCGTGGTCAACAAGAACATGATTCCCTTTGACGAGCGCAAGCCGATGCAAACCAGCGGCCTGCGAATCGGTACGCCGGCACTCACCACGCGCGGCATGAAAGAGGCCGAGATGACCGCCATCGCCCACCTGATCGATCGCGTTCTCCGCGCCGCGGGCGATGAGTCGGTGATCGAGTCCGCCCACGGTGAGGTCAGTTCGATGTGCGAACAGTTCCCTCTATGAGCTTCCCCGGATGAGCGAGCGCCGGAATCACCCCCGAGCCGCGGGCCTGGGCCCGCGCGGAGTGTCGAGTTTCGTTCGCGTTTCGTGGACGCCGTGGACGGTGCACCTGGTCAACCATAGCAGTCTGTTGAAAAAGATGTGGCACGGGTTTTCAACCCGTGTCTGCACCGGTTGGAAACCGGTGCCACACCTGTTCGGCGGACTCGTTCAAGCGGCCGATAGACGCTCACGGCGCTGTTCGCCCGCATGGACTATGTCCCTCGCGCTCAGCGTCGCAGCCACGATCATCTGCACCCTCACCGGCTGCCACGGTCGCGCTTCGGTCCACGTTATTCCGTTGGATGGCCGCAAGATAAGCAGGACGAAACCGCTCATCGAGCGGATTACACCTCGCGAGTGCTACTTCTTCTCGAACGAAAAAGGCGAACTGTGCGTCGCCATGCGGAGCTTCCACGGCTCGATCCTCGGCGAGCGCTTCGAAAAGGAGACGATTGCGTCCCTGGTGCTCGGCGACCCGCCGGCAGGCAGCGCCCGTAACTACGCGGTCAGCCGAAGGACCGCCCGAGTCGTCAGTGACGCCGGCCTGTCGCACACCCGCGCCGCATCGCTGAGCGGCATCGTCACCGTGTGGAACTACGGCGGAGATACACTCCGCGGTCGATTCCGATTTTCCGCCAAGCAGCAGGCATATTCGGTCCTCGTCGGTTGGGGAGCGGACTCGAGAGTCCTGTTCATGGGGGAGTTCACGGCTGTCTGCGATCGCCAAGCCGGCGAGAAGATCCTCGAGCGGACGCAGGAACAGGGTATGGAGCGCTTGCCCCCACAGCCGAAGCCTCGCCCCGTTCACGGCCCACCGCGAACGCCTCCGAAAGAGTCGGACTGACACACCTGTGTGTATGGCCGGTGGCCCACCTGCGCACTCTGTGCTCTCTGTGGATAATGAACAGTCGGGTTTCTAGAATTCTCGCCGTTGTCGGGCGGCGGGGATGCTCATCTGTTGGCGGTACTTGGCCACCGTACGACGGGATATGTCGATCCCCTCCTTGGCCAGTAGTGCGGCGATCTGATCATCGTTTAGCGGTTTCTTGCGGTTCTCCGCCTCGACGAGTTCCCGCACGCGTGTCTTGACGCGGTCCCACCCGACGCTGTCGCCGTCATCCGTCTCGGTCCCACCGGTGAAAAAGTATCGTAGTGGATAGATCCCCCGCGGTGTCTGCATGTGCTTGTCAGCCACGGTGCGGCTGATCGTGGATGGATCACACTCCAGCTCGACGGCGAGGTCGCTCATCTTGCAGACCTTCAGGCCCGAAGGACCTACGTCGAAAAACTCCCGCTGCTTCTCGACGATGGCCCGGGCGACTTCCAGCAACCGTGTGCGTCGGAAGTTCACGGCGTCTATCAGGGCCGCTGCCTCCTCGACGTGTTTGCGAGCGAAATCCCGCGCCGCCTTCCCGTTCTTCTTCGACTTGGCGATCGCCGAAACGTCCTCGCGAATGCGAAGCTCGGGCGTGTTCCCGCGTGCCAGCCGGACGACCAGCCCCGCGCCGGTCTCCGCATAGTCCACGATCACGTCGGGGCGAATCGGCGGCACCGATCGATCCCCCACGAGGAAGCCCGGGTGCAGGTACAACATCGAGCGCATGGCCTTGATCGCTTCGTTGATCTCACCGATCGAGTAGCCCGTCGCCTTTGCAATCGCGGGCAGGCGGTTGTGGCTGACGTCGTCCAGGTATTGCACTATCAGCTTGCGCTCGATCTGGTTGTCACCGGGCAGGGCGTCGAGTTGCAGGAGCAGGCACTCCACCGGCGTGCGTGCGCCGACGCCCACCGGTTCGAGTCGCTGAACCTTCTTCAGAGCCCGCTCGAGAAGCTCGACGTCGATAGGCGGGCGCACACCGTCCGCGATCTCCTGCAATCCCACGCGCAAGTATCCGTCCTGGTCGAACTTGTTGATGATTGCTTCGCCGGCGGCACGAACGTCGGCATCCGTATCGACCACCGCCCATTGATTCAGCAGGTGTTCGTACAGGCAGATCGCTCGCCCCGCTGTGTTGGCCATCGCCCCCATCTTGGCGTCGGCCTCGCCCGAACTCGACCTTCGCCGAGGACCCACCGGTGGGCGCTCCGCCCAATCCATGTCGTGGTCACGGGCATAGCGATCAAGCCGAGCGAACCCCTCGTCCTCTCGCCCATCGGCCTGACGCCGATCTTCCGTCGTTCCATCCTGAGGTGAGGTACTTGCGGGCGCCTCTTCCTCCGCGATTTCGAGTGCGGCATTCGTTTCAAGAGCGTCCTCGATGTAGGCCTCGAGGTCGGCAACCGGCTTTTGCAGCACTGCCATCGATTGAATCAGGCGCGGAGTGAGCCGTTGCTCCAGCCGCATATGAAGATTCAACGATTGTGACAGAAACTGTGACATTCGGCTTGCCAGCTCCCCCAAGGCCACACGGCCTTCGCTAGATTATACCAGCCTCGACTGGATCTTCACATCCACAAGTTTAGATCGAGTTTTCGCAGCCACTACAGAGGAGACCGACCGCGGATCGCCGATTCGAGCATCCCCACGCTTGCGTACTCCAGTTGCGAACCGACAGCCAGCCCACGAGCAGGACGGGTAACCAGGACGCCGCTTTCGTCAAGTACGCTCTGAATGTGTAGGGCTGTCCCGTCGCCGTCCAGCGTCGGGTTGAGAGCGAGGACCACTTCTCGGACGTCGCCACTGCGGACCCTTTGCACCAGACTGTCGATGGTCAGGTCTTCGGGCTCCACGCCCTCGAGGGGAGCGATGTGTCCCATAAGAACGTGGTAGACGCCTCGAACAAGTCCGGTCGCCTCGAGCGCGAGGACATCCTTGGGTTGCTCGACCACCCAGATTTCTTGTTGATCGCGATGTGAGTTGCTGCACAATGAGCAGGGGTCGACCTCGGTGAGGTTGTAACACGTGCGGCAGTGGATCACCTTGTCCTTTACGTCGAGAATCGCTTCCGCCAGGGCGGCGGCGAAGGCCCTCGGCTCGCGAAGCACGTGGAACGCCAGACGTTCCGCGCTGCGCGGACCGATTCCCGGGAGCTTGCGAAAATGCTCCTTGAGGCGGGCGAGCGACTCGATCGGTTCAGTGTCCATTATCCCGTCCCGGCGCCCCAGGTCGCCGATCCGATTGCACGCCTGCGTCGAATCATCCGCCCCCCAGCATCTGAGACAAACCGCCCATGTCCAACCCGCCGGTCAGCGCGCTCATTTCCTTCTTCATCCCTTCCTGGGACTTCGTCACCGCTGCTCCGACGGCGGCCTTGACCATGTCCTCGAGCAGCTCAACATCCGAGACTGCCGCCGGATCAATCTTCAAGTCGACGAGCATCGCTCGTCCATCGACCGTCGCCCGAACCATCTCGCCGCCTGCCGACCCGTCGTAACGCCGAGACGCCAGTTCTGCCTGAAGCTTGGCAATATTGCCCTGCATTTCCTTGGCCGACTTCAACAGGCCCGCCAGGTTCCCTAAACCGCCCAACATAGTCGTCTACTCCGTCGTCGAGGATTGCTCGTTACCATCATCCACCATAGCGGGATCATCGTTGGAAGACGAGGACTGTTCCGTCGGATGAATCTCCCGCACTCCCGCGAGCGTGCCATCCACCGCCTGTCGCACGCGTTCCACCAACGGATCGCGTGAAGCCCGCTCCCTCAGGGCCCGGCTAACGGGCGCGTCCGCCCTTGCCGTTGCGGGTGTGACCGCCTTCGTAACCGGCGCACTTTTTGACGCACCTCTCGGGGCATCTCCCAAGAGCGTATCGGAATGCTTCTCAGCTTCGGCGATCAGCTCCGCTGCCTCTTTTTTTTTTGAGGCAGCCGACCTAGGCATCTCCGCATTGATCGTACCGGACCCTGCGGCGCCCCCGCTTCCGTCAACCGGCCCAGTGCCTGCATCGTCGTCGAGGCGCTCGATAATCGCGCCTATGTCGGTGAACTGGTCGCTCATCGCCAGCCGCACTACCGCGGCGTCGGCAAGTGCCCGGGCGGCCCCGCTGAACTTGACGTTTCGACGTAGCTCCTCGAGCAACGTGATCATGTACACGTACGTCGGAGCGTCGAACCGTTCAGATTGTTCTACAAGCGCCGGACGTGCGGGACCGGCCACGTCCACGAGATCGGTATCCGATCCACACACCCGCAAGAGCATCAGCGTCCGAACGTGGTCGATCAAGTGATCACAGAACCGCTCGACGGTTCGACCGGTCTGGAGTGCCTGGTCCATCGCCGCGAGTGCCTTGGCGGCGTCACCCTCGCCCACGGCGCCCATCACCGCAAGCGACAACTCATCGTGCGGAGGCGGAATCACCGCGTCCACAACTTCGCGCGTCAGGTGCTCCGCTTCGTAAGAAAGCAACTTGTCAAGCAGTGACAGGGCGTCGCGCATCGATCCGTTCGCCAGCCGGGCGATACGGCGCAACACTCCGTCGTCGGTCTTGATATTCTCGGATTCCGCTATCTTCCCCAGGTGCGCGGCGATCGCGTTCGTCTCGATCGCCCGGAAATCGAACCGCTGGCAGCGGCTCTGAATCGTCGCCGGGACCTTCTGTGACTCCGTCGTCGCCAGGATGAATTTCACGTGAGGCGGCGGCTCCTCCAACGTCTTGAGCAAGGCGTTGAACGCCCCGGCGCTGAGCATGTGCACTTCGTCGATTATGTAGACTTTGAAACGGGCCCGCGCTGGCCGGAGGGTCGCGTTGCTGCGCAGCTCACGAATGTTGTCGACTCCGGTGTTGCTGGCCGCATCGATCTCGACAACATCGATGTCCTGTCCCTCCGCGACCGCGGTACACGATTCGCAGGTGCAGCACGGCTGCGCCGTCGGCGCGTCGACCGAAAGGCAGTTGAGGGCCTTCGCCAGGATCCGGGCCATCGACGTCTTGCCCACGCCGCGCGTGCCCGTGAACAGATACCCATGGTGGACACGCCCCGAGGTGATCGCGTTCTTGAGCGTGGTGGAGATGGTCTCCTGTCCGACGACCTCGTCGAATGTTCCGCTGCGGTAGGCTCGGGCGAGTACGCGATACGACATCAAAACCTCTACGATGCTCCGCCTCGGCCCGTCTTCTCAGGCCCGGCCCACACACGTTCTCCGGTTCGCCCGGCGCGACCGTCCGCCGGCAATTACGCAGCCCGCGTGGCCCGGGACTCAGCCGCTACGACCCCATAGCGAGCCGTCCACGCCTCTGATCCGACCCAAGCCTCTTGCCCAACCCAAGCCCTTTGTTCAGGGCTCTTGTCCAGGCCGCCATTCCGGTCGACCGGGGCCGGCGATGATTGACGACCAGGCGATCCACGGCACCTGAATGGTCCAAGTGGGCTGCTCTGTCTCCAGCCTGACCCGCTGCCTGGAACACCCACTGCATGGGACCTGGTCGTCAATCATCGTCGGCCGAACGCGGGCCAACCCGCCGTCGGCGGACATCCGAAACCACGTTGCAGGAGAGATCATACCACTGACCTTGACCGGTTTGAACCGCCGCAATCCGCCGGGATGGCGGATTTGCAGGCCGATACCCGCAAACCGACCGCGCTCATCTGAGCGGCGGGCGTACCTCATCAGCCGCATCTTGCATGTGCCGGCCCACGCTGCAGGGGCTCGCCCACCTCAATGAAAGTGAACGCTTTCCGCCCAAGCCAAGGGATATGCCGCATGGGATTGCACACTTCAGGACTACAGACTACAGCGAGCGGCGGTGCAGGCGAGCTTGACTACCCCGACCGGGCTTGTGCCGTCGCTTGTTTTTTCTTGCCGTCCACGAAGACCATCCTAAATCCCCCTTTCCACCGTTCTTAACGTGCCGAACCGCGGCTTGGGATCTGCTCCGTGCGACGCGAGTGCCTCCGGAAGTTCCAGCACCTCGAGACGGTCGCCTATCGGCCCCGGTCCACTTCCGGGCGTGAGATTGGGCGAAATTCCCGCCGTGTCGTGTGTAACCACTGACATATATCCATTGTCAAGTGAGTTCAGCAGGCAACGCGTCCGTTCATCCGCTGGCTGTTCGAGCCGGCGAGAACGATGCGAAAAGCGACAGGGGCATATGTTTCTGGCACGAGACGTGATAGGAAAGACACCCGGGAGCCGTGTAGAATCGGGCTTCCTAGTCTTGATATGGACGGTTTAGCACCAGCGCGCGGCGTACAGCCGCTCAGGACGTGCGTTTTGACTGTGACACGTCGCTGGCGGGGTCGATTCGGTCACAACCTCGCCCGCAACAAAGGTACGACGTTCGGTGATGACATCCGATGGTCAGTGCATCGCCGGTAGATGTTCCAGGTTCAAGATGTAGTGGAGTAATGCCATGCCGACGCTGAAAGACGTTCTAGCAGAGAAGATACCGGCGATTCGGGACGAGATCAAAAAGGTCCTCAAGGAGCACGGGAAGCACCACATATCCGACGTGACGGTCGCGCAGGCCTACGGCGGTATGCGCGGCGTCAAAGGGATGATCTGCGACACCTCGGTTGTCGAGCCCGACAAGGGGCTGATCATCCGGGGCTATCCCCTGTTGGAGCTCAAGGAACTCTGGCCGGAGGAGATCTTCTACCTCCTGCTGACCGGCGAAAAGCCCGACGCCGCCGCGAAGGCATCCCTCCAGCAGGACTACGACCAGCGTGCCGACGTTCCGAGCTACGTCTGGGACGTTCTCAGAGCGATGCCCAAGGACAGCCACCCGATGTGCATGCTCAACACGGCCATCCTGGTGATGGAGCGTGAGAGTCATTTCCGTGCCCAGTACGACAAGGGCATGACCAAGATGGAGTACTGGATGCCGGCCCTCGAGGACGCGCTCCAACTGCTCGCCAAGCTACCCGGTGTCGCGGCCGGTGTGTATCGCATTCGCTACGAGAAGGGGGACCCGCTTCCGTGGACCAAGGGGCTCGACTGGGGTGCCAACTACGCAAAGATGCTCGATATCCCGGATCCGAGCGGGACGTTCGCCAAGCTCATGCGATTGTATCTGAACTTCCACTCCGACCACGAGGGCGGCAACGTATCGGCTAACACGTGTCACACGGTGGGTTCGGCCCTGTCAGATGGCTATTATTCCGTTTCCGCGGGCTTGAACGGCCTGGCGGGGCCGCTGCACGGCCTGGCGAACCAAGAGTGCCTCGGTTGGATTATCGAGACGATGAAGAAGTTCGGCGGTGTGCCGTCCGAGGAGCAGCTCCGTGACTTCGCATTCGAGACGCTTCGTAGCGGGAAGGTCATCCCCGGATACGGCCACGCCGTCCTGCGTGTGACCGATCCCAGGTACACCGGTTTCCTGGCGTTCGGCAAGGAGCACTTGGCTGACGATCCCGTTTTCCAGACCGTCTCGCGCGTCTTCGACGTTGTGCCCAAGGTCCTCGCGGAGTTCTCCAAAGAGCGAGTTGCGGCTGGGAAGAACCCGATCGCGAACTGCTGGCCCAACGTGGACGCCGGTTCCGGGGCCCTTCTGAACCACTTCGGGCTGACCGAGTTCCCGTACTACACGGTCCTGTTCTCCGTGTCGCGTGCGATGGGCATGCTCGCGCAGCTCGTACTCAATCGTGCGATCGGCACGGCCATCACCAGGCCGAAATCCGTATCCACGAAGTGGATCAAGACGCAGGTTGGCTAGCGAAAACAACCGCTCGTCCTTTCGTGGCAGGCGCTAAGGCGCCTGCCGCGGAGGATGCGGCGCTGACACGGTCTTGACACTCCGCTTCCGTCATAGTCAATCCGTCGCCGTAACGTATCCGGGTCCGCGCGCTCGTCGCCCGGCGACAATCCTCGAGTGACGTGGG
>CBDUZY010000078.1:0-9119 GCA_965371825.1 uncultured bacterium | reverse complement strand
CATATGCTGATCGACTACACCGTCTTCAACACCGCCGGGCGACTCGACGCGGCGCTTAGCGGGTATCTGGCGACTCGAAGCGCCAGGCTCAGACGCCGATCGTCACGCGTCCTGGGAGGCGGATAGGGCTATGGGGGCCTTGCTATCCCAGACGATTCCTTTCGTTCATCCCGGCATTGCCGGAATCGCCGTGCTGTGTGGGCTGATTCCGGTCGTGATCCACTTCATCAACAGGCGGAGACATCGTCGCATTCGCTGGGCGGCCATGTCGTTTCTGCTCGCCGCTAACCGTCGCACCGCCCGCCGCCTTCGATTCGAGCACTGGCTGCTGATGCTTGCCCGCATCGGACTTGTGATGCTGCTGGGACTGGCGGTCGCCCGCCCCTTCGTTCCCGCCCGATACAACCGGACGGGCTCGCTGCTCGGGGGCTCGCGAGTCCACCGAGTGCTCCTGCTCGACAACTCGCTGTCCATGAACACCCGCGGCGCGACCGGATCGCGCTTCGACTCGGCGAAGGCCTGTGCCAGCAGACTTATCGCGTCGTTCCCGCCGGGTGATCCGATCAGTCTGGTAACGCTTGCGAGTCCGGCTGAGGCGGTCATTGAACACCCGACCTTCGACCGACGCAGCGTCCGCGACCGACTGACTTCCGTCGAGCAAACACAGAGATCCACGGACACTTTGGGTGCTCTGACTATCGCACAGAGCATCTTGAAGGAATCCGACGCACCGCCCGGAAACCGCGTGGTCTACTTGATAAGTGACTTTCCACGTCGCGAATGGACGAGCGAGGATGGAACCCCAGCCGCCGGACGGGGCGATGCCACGAAGCAGCGTGACTCACTCGACGGTACGGCGGCCAGCAACCCCAGCGAAACCGTAAGGGCGATGCGGATGGTCGCCGACATGCTGGGGAATCCTGCCGTGGACCTGAATCTGATACGGGTCTACGCCCCGAGCAACACGGTCGCCGGCTCCATTGAAAGGGGTACGGGGCGGCTCGGCGTCGCAGGAAACGTAGCGATCTCGGATCTCGTTACTGAATCCGCGCTCACCGGTGTGGATTGGCCGATTCGGATTTCGGCCAGGGTGAGCAACTTCGGACAGTCGACCGTCCGCGGACTTGCGCTCCAATGGCGGCGTGACGGAAGGATCGTCCGTGACGAGAGTCTGCCCCCAATCGCACCGGGCAATTCCACTGTCGCAACAGCCTCCATGGCGTTCGCACGGGCGGGCACACACGCGATAGAGGCCCGGCTGATTGCCCACGGTATCGACGCGGGGAGCGTCGGCGTGGTCGGGTCCGGAAGCGCTGCGCGGGCTGTGACGCTTCCAGACGACGATTCTCGCCGCCTCTCCATCGAGGTTCGTGAATCGACGCGCGTTCTTCTTATCGACGGCCGACCCGGCGCAAGACCACTCGACGGCGAGGCCGGCTTTCTAGCGACGGCCCTCGCCCCCTCGCCGCAACACAAGAGACGTACACGTCTCGGTGGACGATCACGGAGCAGCGCGGCCGCCACCGCATCGGGCGCTTCTCTCGAGGAGAAGGGCTCGCGGTCCCCACCCGCGGTCATCGAGACGAAGATCATCACGCGAGAGGAGATCGAGTCCGAAGCCGTCACGGACTACGACGTTATCGCGTTGTGCAATGTTCCGAGTCTCTCGCTACAGCAGTGGAATGTATTGGAACGGTTCACCGCCGGCGGACGAGGCCTGCTGGTTTTCTCGGGCAACCTCGTCGATGCCGAGAACTACAATCGTCTAGGAGCCGCCGGAGGAGCCGGGCTCTTGGCGGTCAGGATAGCCGGCAGGCCGGTGGGGGGCGGGGCGCGGTTGTCGGGGGGCGCAGGCGGAGCGTTCACGGCGGACTCGCTTACGCACCCTATTGTGGCTGAGTTCGCTGACCACTCTGCGAGCGGACTGTTCTCCGAGACCACGCGTGTCGACCGCTACCTGCCCGTGGAGCCGGATCCGCGACGCGCGGAGGTCGCCCTGGCGTATGCGAACGGTGATCCGGCCTGGGTCGCGTCTACGTACCACAAGGGACGCGTCCTGTTCTGTACGACCACGGCGAACATGACTTGGAACAACCTTCCAGCGAAGGGCGATTACGTCTCGCTCATGCTGAAGGCGGTCGCCTTCCTTACTCCTCGCCATGGAGACCACCGCAATCTTCTTACCGGGGAGGTTCTCCGCGAGCCGCTAAGCGCCGCAGAGGCGACCATGACCCTCCGCGTAGTGCCGGGCGGTTCGCAACCAACGGGCGGAAGGCGGTTACCTTCGACGCGCATGGATGCGGCGCTCGTACCCTACCAGGACTCACTGGCGTTGGAGTACGGTCCGATCGAACAGACGGGATTCGTGGAGTTGTTGATCGGGCCGCGGAAGCGCGTTGTGGCTGTCAACGTCGATCCGGTTGAGTCGCAGATCCAAGGCGTGACCTCGGAGGATGAACTCGCCGCCGCGGTGGATCGCCCGCTCCGCTGGCTGACCGCCGGTGAGGTCGGTGCCGACCCGGCAACCGCCGCGCGGGCAACGGAACTCGCCACGATCCCATTACTGCTGGTATTGATCCTGTTGTTCGTCGAACTGTGGTTGGGGATGTGGTTCCGACTGCCTCGCGGTGTCTCGGTGGGAGATCGCGCAGCTCCCAGGAGGCGTCCAGCATGACTACGCTGGACAGACTGCTGGAGTGGGCGCTCGACCTCGAGCACATCCACATCGGAACCGATGCCCCCCTGCTTCTCAAGTGGGGACGAGAGGTCCCGGCGTGGGTACTCTTGTGCTTCGCACTGGTCGTGCTGACGCACGTTGCCCTGGTCTACCGGCGAGAGCGAACGACGGTTGCCCGTCGCGTTATCCTGGCCGGCCTGAGATGTGCGGCCATGGCGGCCGTCGCCGCGGTCCTCTGCGAACCGTCGCTTGTTCTGCAACGAAACAGAGTCGAG
Organism: uncultured bacterium; assembly: GCA_965371825.1. Classification (GTDB taxonomy): domain Bacteria; phylum Planctomycetota; class Phycisphaerae; order UBA1845; family UBA1845; genus JAJRUK01. Next base: position 6,167 of record CBDUZY010000078.1, on the reverse strand, counting down.
TCATCTCATGTGGCGTTGCTTCTGGACACGTCCGCCAGCATGGGCACTCGGGATTATTACTCCGATGAGTCCCTTCGCGACGCGATCGCTCGCGGCGCGGGATTGACTTCCGCTCGCGGGGCGGGATTTACTTCCGCTCCCGGCACGGATTCGCTCGCCGGACGGTCGCGTCTGGAACTGCTTCGCTCGGCGTTGCTGCGCGACAACGCAGCCGCGTTGCGGCGAATTCTGGAACAGAACGGACTTCATCTGCTAACTTTTGCCGGTGCCGTCGAGGGTCGTGCGTACGCACAGCCCCTCGTAGACAGACGTGGTGCGGACGGCGACCTCGAAACGGCGGGGCTGGGTCCCGTCATCGACGCCCTGAATTCCACACAGCCCAACGGAGCGCGGACTGACCTCTTCGGCGCCCTGGCCGGACTCATCGGCAGATCACCGCAAGTATCTAGTAAAGACACTTACCCATCCGGTGGGCGAGGACCGCGCGACGACAGACTTGCAGCGGTCATTCTAATGACCGACGGTCAGTCCACACCTCCGATCGCAACAGGTGCCAACTCCGCGGACGCACCGGGACAGCTCGGTGTTCCACGGCGACGGGGCGATGCGCTGGAGTCGTTTGCGGATCGGGCAATTCCGGTCTTTCCTGTGCTGATAGGATCCGCGGTTCCACCACGCGACCTCGCCGTCGGCCCGCTTCGCGCCGCAAGCGCCGTGTTTATAGATGATCCCATCGCAATCGAGACCCAACTGACCGCTCGGGGCTTGACCGAGCCCGCCACGGTTCTCGTGTCATTGATGCGTGAATCGGGGGGACGATCGGGAGCGGGCGGCGCTCGAGAGGCAGGCGCAGCGTCCACGATCGTGGATACGCGGTCCGTTACGCTGGGACCCGACGTAACTTCCGTCGTCGTGGAGTTCAGCATCAAACCCCAGGGCACCGGTGTGGCTCAGTACCGCGTCTCGGTTTCCCCGCTGCCCGGCGAACGCATAACCGATAACAACACCGATGTGGTCGATGTCGAGGTAATCGACGACCGCCTTCGCGTGCTGTTCGTCGAATCCTACCCCCGATACGAGTACCGGTATCTCAAGAACGCCCTGTTGAGAGAGAAGAATATGGACCTGAGTGTCCTGCTCATCGAGGCCGACGAGCAGTTCGTTCAGGAAGGAACTGAACCGATCCGCCGCTTCCCCGAAACGCCCGAAGAGCTCGATCGGTTCGACGTGGTGTTCTTCGGCGATGTCGACCCGCGCGCAGGCTGGATTACCACGGCGCAGATGAACATGCTCCTCGACTTCGTGGGCAACCAGGGCGGCGGGTTTGCCCTGATCGCGGGTGAACGGTCCGCACCGCATCGCTTTCTGGGAACGCCGCTCGAGAAGCTCATACCGGTGAGCATCGACCCCGTCGCCCGCGCCGCATCGTGGAGCTCAGCCGGGACACGGCGTGGCACCTTCGACGCGAATCTCAACGTTGAGGAGCGATCCGACCGGTCGATCGGCGGCGCGGCACTGAACGAGAGCTTCCGTCCGCGTCTCACGCCCGACGGACGGCAGAGCAACTTGTTTCGCTTCGTAGCGGATCGCGAGCAGAGCGAGCGCCTGTTCGACGCCCTACCAGAGCTCTACTGGTCTGCGAGGACACTCGGTCCCAAGCCCGGGGCAACGGTGCTGGCGGAGCACCCGACAAGGCCCACGGCGTCCGGGTTGATGCCACTCGTTGTCACCGGACGGTACGGCGCCGGACGAATCTTCTTTCAGGCGACCGATGACACGTGGCGCTGGCGCCGCCACACGGGCGAGTTGCTACACGACGCTTACTGGGTCCAGGTAGCACGTGAGCTTATGCGCGGGGTGCGGGTTGCGCAGGGTCGACGCTTCGTCCTTCTCACGCACAGGCGCATCCTCGAGTACGGAGCACCCGTGCGGACACGGGTCGAGATCTACGACCGTCAGCTGCTGCGAGAGCAGGAGGATGCCGTCGAGGTCACCGTCACGCGGATCGACGGTCTCGCGGGCGACGCCGGGTCGCCGGATGCGCTCGAAGATAGAATGGAAAGTGCCGGCGGCGACAAGCGGGTTGTTGCTCGTTTCGAGGTCCACAGGCTCGGCGCTGGGTCGAGCATATTCGAGGGAGCCTTCGTTCCGCCGGGGCCGGGGCGGTTCTCGCTGGAAGCGGTCGAGCTGTCGGCCCGCCGCGGACCTGATCCGATCGGCGATCCGACTCGCAGGGCGAACCGAGGCGTAACCATCCGCGTTAACAGGCCGGACCTGGAAACGCGCCGCCTCGAGGCAAATCACGCCGTGCTCGAGCGTATCGCGTCCGCAACCGGTGGGCGTGTCGTGCAACTCGATGAACTCGAAGAGGCGTTTGGGCGAATACGTGACCGTAGTGTCCAGATTCCCGACGACGTTACGGAGCCGTTGTGGGATTCCAAGTTGGTTTTGGCGTTTTTCGTTTCTATGATTTCTTTAGAGTGGGGTCTGCGCAAGTTGTTTGGAATGCTGTAACCGGGCCGCCCCGCGCTAGCCGGGGCACATCCTGGGAGTCTCGATGGAATCGTCCGCTTTAGAAACGCGCCTGTCCGCCCTGCGCCGAGCGGTGCGCCGTCGACTGATCGCCTACGGCGTGCTCGCCGCGGCATCGGGTGGCGTAATCGCGTTACTGACGATCATCGCCCTAGACTGGCTTGTCTGGCTGCCGCCGCTCCTGCGAGGGTTGGGGGCGGTGCTGTTTGTTTTCGGACTGGGCGCGGCGTCGATTCATTGGGTGGTCAAGCCGGCCAGGGCCCGTTTGGGACTGGACACATTGGCAGGCCGGATCGAACGCCACTTCGATCAACTCGAGGATCGCCTGGCGAGCACGGTAAACTTCTTGGAGAGAGGCGCCGCCGGCTCGACGAGTATGGTTCGACAGGTGATCGCCCGGACGGAGGGGATGGTTAATGACCTGCCCCTTGAATCGGTTCTGACGCTAAGACCGCTCATGATGTGCGTGGCGGCCTTCCTGGCGAGCGCATGTGCGCTGGCGACGGTCGGTGGAGTTGCCCCGGGATGGCTGCGGACGGGTGTCGACCGATACGCGCGGCCTTGGGGATCGACCGAGTGGCCCAGGCGCACTCTGATAACACCTCTCACGGGTGACGAGATTGTCGCACTGGGCGAATCGGTGACCGTACGAATGCGGATCGACCGCGGTTTGCACGAGTCCCTTCGTGGGGTGGTTCACATCCGCGAATCCGATGGCAGCACGAACCTGATTGCGTTGAACCGCGACCGCGACGGGACGTTTCACACGACAATCGACACGGTCACCGCGGACTTGACTTACTGGTTCGAGGCTGGTGACGACAGCACGGCCCAAAGGCCCGGAACGATTCGGGCTGTGAACCGCCCTGAAGTGGTCGAAGCACTTGTAGCCATCGAACCGCCGCCCTACGCGGGCGCCAGCGCGGTTCGTCTGGAGGATCTCGCCGACGGACCGGTGAATGCACCGATCGGAGGGCACGCTAAGGTGTTGATCCGAACCAGCAAGTCGATCTCGACGGATGCGAAGGGCAACACCATCGGATTGAGACTCGGCACGGATGAACTGATCCCCCTCTCGCCCGATCCGCAGGACTCACGCCGGCTCTTCGCCCTTCTGGACGTGAAGGAAGACGTCAGCTTCCGTACGGAACTAGTGGACGAGCACGGTTTCGAGAACCGGTTCGCGAGACTGTACACTATCCGCGCCCTTCCGGATGCCGCCCCGATCGTCACGATCCTCGAGCCTTTGGCGGCGGCCGAGGTAACACCGAAGGGGTCGGTGCGACTGCTGGTGCGCGTGGAGGACGACTTCGGCGTTCACGACGCCGCGTTGCAGGCTGAACCCCTGCAGGGCGGCGAACCCTTCACGATCCCGCTCACCGGGCGACTACGAACGTCACACGACGATCGGGGGGTGGAGGCGCTCGCGTCCTACACCTGGAACATGGAGGACATGGGGCTGGCGCCGGGTGACGTAGTCGTCTACGAAGTGACGGCGCGGGACAACCGCGTAACGGCCGAGGCTAAGCGACAGGTCGGACGCTCCCCCTCCCAGCGCATCAAGATCATCAGCGAAAGCGAGTTCGAGATCCGCGTGCGCGAGGACCTCGCGTTGCTCGAGGATCGACTTCGACGAGCGGCGATCGAGCAGGCGGAACTGCAGGACGCCACCGGCATTCTGATCCAGCCGGACGCCTCGTCGCCGACGACACTGGACGATTTCGAACGCGATTCCGCGGCGACCCTGGCGAGCGGACAGACGCGTCTGGGAAGACAGCTTCGAGAGATCGCCCGACGACTGGAAGGACTGGCGGAGCGAACGAAGAGCGGCGCGGCCGCCGGGAGTGCGGACGGGGCTGAGGATCCAGACCGACATATCGAGGCGATGGCCGTCGCCGTACGCCAGATCGCGACCGGTCCGATGGCCTCAGCGAGCGTGTCCCTGAACCGCGCCCGGGACGAGGCCGATGCACCGGCCCAGCAACAAAACCTGGCGGAGGCGGTGCAGTCACAAGAGGTGGCAACGGACCGGCTCCACGCGTTGCTTCGAGCGCTGGCCCAGTGGGGATCGTTTCGTGGATTAATGAGCAAAACGCGTGATCTTCTCGATCGGCAGGACAGGCTCAAAGAACAGACCGCCCGGTTGGGGGGCTCCATGCTGGGCAAGCCGGTCGAGTCACTCGCTCCTGAGGAGTTGGCTGCGCTTCGCCGCACCGAGCGGCGCCAGGAGCGGCTCGCCGACGACGTCGAACAACACCTCGCCAATATGCGGCGCCTCCGCAAAAGCACGCGTGACCGAAACCCGGCCGGGGCGGAAGCGATCGACGGGGCGCTGCGGGTTGCCCGGGCCCATGCTCTCGAGAAGAGGATTCGCTCGGCCGCGGACGCCATCGGGGCCAATCGAACCGCCGCCGCCGGAATAGACCAGCGGGCGGCGGCAAACGGCATTAGAAAGATGATCAGAGCGCTCCGAGAACGCGAGCGCCGAGAACTCGAGGAGCTTCGCAAGCGTCTCGAACGTGCAGAGGACAGGGTGGCGGAACTGATCGCCCGGCAGGAGTCGCTCGGGTTCGCCACGAACGAAGCCGAACTCATAGAAGCTGACGAGGCAACGTTCCGCTCGCTCGCCCGCGAGCAGCGAACACTGGCCCGGGACACCGATACGACGGGCGACGATCTGGTCGGCCTCGGTGGACGGTCCGGAAGAAACGTGGCGGCGGCCCGGCTTGTACGACGCGCTGCTACGTCGATGGAACAGGCAGAGGTCGAGTTGGAGGGAACGAAAGCAGACGCCGCGGACCGAGCTCAGCATGAGGCGTTGAGACTGCTTCGTCAGGCTCTTACCAATCTGGAGGAACTCGCCCGGGCCAACGCGGAAGAGGCACTGCGACGCTCGCTCGCCCAAATCCACGAAGAGCTAAGCGCGATGCACAACGCCCAAATCGCGGTCAACAAGGGCATCGTGAGATTACAGTCCGCAATCGCGGAGCGTGGTCGGATCGGGCGATCCGAGTCGCGCGAGGCGTCCAAGCTGGCTCGAGAGCAATCCGGCGTACGCGAAATGGTATCGACGATGCTACCGGATCTCCGGACGGTTCCAGTGTACGAGTGGGCGTTGCAGCGTGTCTCGCGATGGATGGACGACAGCCGCAATCAGCTCGACGACCGTTCGGTCGATGACGACTTAGTGGCAACAACGGACCGTATCGCCAAAGAACTGGAAAAACTGATTGGGGCGATTGTCGCGACACAGTCACTTCCGAGAAACACGGAGTTCGTTGAGGCTGAGTCCGGTGGCGGCGGCGGTCAGGGCGGGCAGCCCGGAACTATCAAACCAGTGCCGACCGTCGCTGAGCTTCTGGTTCTAAGGGCCATGCAGCTCGACATAAACGCTCGCACCAAGGCGTTCGATCCGCCGGCTGATCCCATGGACGTAACGGAATCGGATCTGCGCCATCTGACCCTGATCGGAGACGACCAGGCGGAGGTGCGACGCCTGGCAGAGCTCGTTACCAACCGGGCGAGGGGACACTGACCGTGATGGGCAATGGCGACACAGCGAACAGGGAGCGGATTGGAAGTCGACGTCGGCGGCGGTCGGCGCCCGGTGCAGTCCTTGCCGTACTCATCCCCCT
>CBDUZY010000077.1:0-9151 GCA_965371825.1 uncultured bacterium | reverse complement strand
GATGTGCAAGACCGCCGGTGGAGAGATGATCGCGGCCATGGAGAGCAAGGGCATCGATCTCAACGGTGCGATCGCCGCCGCGGAGAAGCGCAGCCGAGGCAAGGCCCTAATGGCGCAGACCTTGTTCACGGAAGGCAAACTCTCCTTCGATGTCTATTGCTGGGCGGATAAGAGAATCGTCCGCATCGGCATCGACGAAGAAGGGAAAGCCAAGAGCGTCGATGACGCAGACACGCTTCCCGGCGTACACGACCCGGTGGCGCACAAGCCCAAGCCCACTCCGGCCGGCTGATTTCCACTGACACGACGCATCGCGCGTACCTAGAGACTTAACGCCGCGGCGCCTCGGCGCTGCCCGGCAACCGTTTGACCTCTTGACTTGGAGGGTGGCCTAGGTGATCGACAAAGTTATTGCCCACATCGAATCGACCAAAGACGCCGGCGTTGAGCGGCTGTGTGACCTGCTGCGAATCCCCAGCATCTCGACCGATCCCGCGCGAAAGGCCGATGTCCGAAAAGGGGCCCAGTGGGTACACAAGCTCCTCACCGACTGCGGGATGAAGAGCGAGATCATCGATACCGCCGGCCATCCGTGCGTAATCGCCGACGGCGGACCGGTCGACGGCGGCGGTCCGACGGTGCTGGTGTACGGCCACTACGACGTACAGCCGACCGACGACGAGTCCCTGTGGAAGTCGCCGCCGTTCGAGCCGACGATACGCGACGGGGCGATTTACGCCCGCGGCTCAGCCGACGATAAGGGTCAGGTACTGGCCCACTTGTTCGCGGCTGAGGCCTGGATGAAGGTCGCCGGCAAGCTGCCCACGCGGGTCAAGTTCCTGATCGAGGGTGAGGAGGAGGTCGGGTCGGCCCATCTCGAAAAGGTCCTCCGCGATCACGCCGACCGTCTGGCCTGCGACTACGTCGTCCTGTCCGACACTCCCAAGTTCGACAGGAACACACCGGCTATCACCTACGGAACCAAGGGGATGGTCTACAAGGAGATCTTCGTCAGCGGTCCCAAGCAAAGTCTGCACAGCGGATCCTACGGCGGCACTCTGGCCAACCCCGCCAATGCGGTGGTAACCATCGTCGCCTCGCTGCGTGATGGCGACAACCGCGTGACCATCCCCGGTTTCTATGAAGACGTCCGACCGCTCAGCGTCGATGAGCGAAAGCGGATGCGAGCCCTACCGTTCGACGAGGCGAAGTATCTCGAATCGATGGGTGCGCCGAGCCTGGAGGGCGAGAAAGGCTACACGACGCTGGAGCGGCGTTGGGCGCGTCCGACGCTCGACGTGAACGGTCTTGTCGGCGGGTTCATCGGCGTGGGGGCTTCGACGGTCATTCCGCCGAAGGTAGCAGCCAAGGTCTCGATGCGGCTCGTTCCCGACCAGGACCCACAGAAAATCTCCGATGCGTTCGACGAAGCGGTTCGGGCGGCCACCCCCAAGGGGGTCCGGGTCGAGATAGCCACCCACGCAGCCTGCGGAGCGTACGTCTGCCCGATCGATTCGGCGGGAGTAAGCGCGGCTGCGAAGGCTATGGAACTGGGTTTCGGAACAGCACCCGCTTATATTCGCGAAGGCGGCTCACTTCCGATTCTGCCTCTATTCAAGGAGACTTTGGGGGCGGAGTCGTTGATGATGGGGCTCTGCATGCCCGACTGCAACGCCCACGGTCCCAACGAGTTCTTCCACATCGACGACCTGCACAACGGGACGAAGTCGTCGGCGTACTTCCTGGACTTGCTCGGAAAAGCTCGCTAACCGCTCGGAATCGTGCCGATGAGAATACCCGACGTGGCCCCGAGATGACGGGACCCGTGCTGCCGCTTTCGAGCGTGTCCACACTCGGCGTGCGAAGTAAAGCCGGCGCCACGGACCAAACCACAACCTGAGCGAGAGACTCAATGAGACGCAAAGGGATACAAAGGCTGACAGACTGGCGAGTCCTTCTCATCACGCTTCTTGCGTCCACGCTCCTGACGGGTTGCACCGGGGGAGTCGCTCTACAAGCCCTCGACGCGGCAGTCGGCGGAGCCTATGTCGCCGTCGAATCATGGGCGAATGCGGTCGTCGGCGAGTTCCTCGCGTCGCTCGGCCAAGAGTAATAGCCGCGTCGGAGCGGAGCATGCTCTGACCGGTAGGAATCCCGGCAATGCCCGTCCGCCTTCCTTTTCAACGCGAGACTCAGCGCCGAGTTAGTGGCCCGCGATGAGAGCCGTGGGCGCGAGCCCACGGACACCCTTGGCCCCCGCCCGGTGCTCTGACCCTGACCCGGCAACGCTCGTCAATCCGCCGTATGCGCAAGCCCACGAACACCCGTGCCCCAGCCCGATTGTCACCGAGCTCGCGCCCGGTGCTCCGACCCGGCGCCGAGTCGGGCTTGGTGCCCACGAGAGTTCGGACCCTGGGGCTGGGACCCGAAGGAGGTCTTCGCCCTAAACACCTTTATCATTTTTCTTGTGCTGATCCACGTTCGCCTGGAGGTTGGCGACAAGGCGTTCTGGACGGCGGTGCTTGCCGTAGCCGGCTTTGAGGTGATGATGTTCAACTGTTACACAGTGTAACTGCTGGATCGTGGTGAACTTCGTCATGACAGGGCTGCACGGCTACGCATGAGCACCGAAACAACGGGAGCACTGAGCGATATACGCACGAAGCTCGAGGCGGACGAGCCGCTGTCGCACGCCGACGGTTTGTGGCTCTACGAGTCGGCTGATATCCACACGCTCGGCGAGTTGGCCAACGGCGTTCGCGAGCGGCTTCACGGGCGCCGGGCCTACTACAACATCAACCTCCATATCAACTACACGAACTTCTGCGTGCTGCGGTGCAAGTTCTGTTCGTTCTACCGACCATACTCGAAGGACGTTCATGCGGGCGACGACGGCTACGAGCTTTCGATCGACGAGGTTGTCGCCCGAGCGAAGGAGGCCTACTCGCGCGGGGCGACCGAGGTCCACATCGTGGGCGGTTTACACCCCAAGCTCCCGTTCGACTACTACGTCGATATGTGCAGGACGATCCGCAACGCCTGCCCGCACATGCACATCAAGGCCTTCACCGCGATCGAGATCATTCACTTCACGCGCATCGCCAAACCGCGCCTATCGATCGCGGAGGTGCTCACGAAGCTGCGCGGGGCCGGTTTGGGAAGCTTGCCCGGCGGAGGGGCGGAGATCTTCGACGACCGCGTTCACGACGAGACCTTCAAGACCAAGGTCGGCGAGGCCGAGTGGTTCGAGGTCCACGCGACCGCCCACGAGCTGGGCATCTTCACCAACGCGACCATGCTGTACGGCCACGTCGAAACTCCGGCTGAGCGAGTAAGCCATCTGATCAAACTCCGCGAGCACCAGGCGTTGAGCCTGCGGACGCGTGCAGCCAGCTTCAACTGTGTGGTTCCGCTGCCGTTCATCCCCGAGGGCAGCGCTCTTTCGCATTTGCCCGGACCGAGCGGTGTGGAGGACCTGCGGACGCTGGCTCTCGTGCGGCTGATGTGCCCGAACATTCCGCACCTCAAGGCCTTTTGGATCATGCAGACGCCCAAGCTCGCCCAGGTGTCGCTAAACTGGGGCGTCGACGACATCGACGGCACCGTGGTCTACTACGACATCACCAAACGCGAGGGCGAAGGCACGACTCGCCAGGAGCTATCGGTCGACAAGCTCGAGCGGCTGATCGTCGAAGCCGGCTGCACGCCCGTCGAACGCGACACGCTCTATCGCCCCGTCATCCGCGACGACACGACCTGGCGCGTAGAGGGCGAACCGTGGAGCGTTATCCACAACCGGGACGTGGTGCCGTAGGACAGCGGTGTTACGGAGGTGACCACGTCAAGAGGATCGTAGCCCCGAAGTTGATCAAGTAGCTCGAGGCGTGGTATCCTATCTCCCGACGCGATCCGCCGGGCCGGCGGATTTGACTGCGAACTTGCCCGTCACGGGCGACATGGAGGTCGCGACATGGATGCACTCTGGCCTTACCTCGGAGACCTGCACAAAGTACTTTCGGCGCACTGGGCCGGCGTGGTGCTCGTCCTGTGCTCTGTGCTGTGCGGGATACTGATCGGCGCCGAACGGCAATTCAAACGAAAGGCGGCTGGAGCGCGAACGCTCACCCTCATCTGCGTCGGGAGCACGCTGTTCACTTTCGCGTCGATCATCATCGCCGGTGACGTGGCTGACCGGACCCGCATCACGGCCCAGGTCGTCACCGGCGTGGGATTCCTCGGGGCCGGGGCGATCATCCGCCATCGCGGCGCCATCGTCGGACTAACCACCGGGGCGACGATCTGGACCGTGGCGGCCATCGGCGTCCTGATCGGCGGTGGATACGCAGCCGCCGGGATCGTGCTCACCATGCTCGTTGTCGCCACTTTGACCGCGCTTCAGTGGTTGGAGCGACACCTGTTCGAACGATGTCGGTACGCCAACGTTCGCGTTGTCTATCGACCTGACTGCGGCAAGACGCGGGTGCGCGTTCTTCGTGTGCTGGACGATCACCGGATTCCGGACGAGGCCTGGAAGGTGACGGACGACGAGGACAAGGAGGTCCTGGACCTTCGCTACTGTCACTATCACCGTCGGCATCGGTCCATTCTCTTTGAGATAGTCCAAGTCCCCGGTGTCACGGAGATGCGCCGCGAGCGAGCCCCGCGGCAACCGCACAGCGGTCAAAAGTAGGACGGAAGACGATCCAAACTGGTACGTCAGCGCAGGCGGAGTGCGCCAAGCGATCGACTCGTCGATCCCGCGGACACTACTCTGGCTTCCGGCCGTGCCGGGCTGTGATGACGCTCTTTATGCCACCTCGCACCGTCCAGCGGGATTCGATCTCCATCCACTTCGGACGGCAGGCAGCCACCAGGTCGCTCAGGATGATGTTGGTCACGTCCTCGTAGAAAACACCCTCTGAGCGAAAGGAATGGAGATAGAGCTTGAGGCTCTTCAGCTCCACGCAAAGCGGTCCCGGGATGTAGCGGACGTTGATCGTGGCAAAGTCCGGTTGGCCGGTCTTCGGGCACAGGCTGGTGAACTCGCGGGCTTCGTGCTCGACGAGGTAGTCGCGCGACGGGTGCGGGTTGTCGAAGGTTTCGAGGATTGGCTTGTCGCTCACGGTTGACTCATCCCAATCGGAGTACCTGAGGGCGACTCGTGTTCGGGGTCCGCACCACGATCGCTCTCGCCTCAACCGAGCCTGCACTCTAACCACGCCCAAGGTGACATGCAACGCGGCTAAGGCGAGAACAGCAGCAGTTGGCCATCGGACTGCGTTGCCGCCTTCACGGGGCGACGGGCGGCCCGGCGTGTGACGGTCGGCCGTTTGCGAGCGGCGGAGACGAAACCCTCCAGGTCCTGAAAGTCCCAGGCGTAACGCGGTACGAGCTTTCCGGAAGTGGTCCGGACGGTCGCACCGAACCGGTCGACGAGATGCCTGGCGGCGAACCGATCACACATCGACTCTTTCTGCCGAGTGTTACGCCTGGCGCGCTTGACGAGAAGGTGATACAACTCGTGCAGAAACACGAAGAAAACCAGTTCGTATCCGCTGCTCAGCCCGAGCGTGTAGATCGGCCTGCTCCAGCGGCGTCCCCTGGCGCGAACCTTGGCGAGGTTCGTGCGCATCAGGTACGGGTATTCGAGATGGCGCCCGAGGTTGATGTAAACGCGGCGGGTTGCGTAGACACACGTGCCGGAGAAGTCCGCGCCGCGGCTATAGCGAACGCGCACGGTGATCTCCCCGGCCGACCAACCGGCGAGCGCCTCGCGAAAAAGCGACAGTAGCTTGGCGTCCAAGAGCGCCGTCGAGTTATGGAAGTCGATCGAAGACACAGTCTGTGCGCTCCTTCGCAGCTGAGGCCCCCCAAGCCAATGGCTCTTAGCCTACACAGCGAGCGGGCGCGAGCAAGCTTCGCCGGAAACGGTGCACGGTAGCAGCCGCTCCCTCGCGGTCGCGGGTCTGATCACCGGTACGGGCGTGCCGTTACCTTCATTACGGTCTTGGATGGAACCGGCGATGAACCTGCTTGAGCTGGGCCTCGTTCACGTGCGTGTAGACTTGCGTTGTGGTTACGTCCGCGTGGCCGAGAAGCTCCTGGATGATCCGAAGATCAGCCCCCCCCGCGAGCAGGTGGGTCGCGAAACAGTGACGCAGTGTGTGCGGCGACAGATGCTTGTCTATGCCCGCGAGCGTTGCGTACTTTCGTACCAGACGCCACATGTTGGTCCGGTCGAGCGGTCGGCCGGTGCGTGAGAGGAAAAGAGCCTTCGTATGCCGGGCGCCCAGCAACCTGGGGCGCAGAAACTCGAGGTACTCCTCGATCGCCTCGATCGCCGCACGGCCCACCGGAACAATCCGCTCCTTCCGCCCCTTGCCGATGCAACGGACGTAGCCGAGGCGGAGATTGACCTGATCGCAGGGCAAGTCGACCACTTCGCTAACTCGCATTCCCGTCGCGTATAGCAATTCCAGCAGGGCTCGATCACGGTAATAGAACTCGTCTTTCTGATCGGGCGCGCTGAGGAGGGCTTCAACCTGGTTGTATCGCACCGCGTTGGGAATCGTGCGCCAGCGCTTCGTCGTCTCGATAAGCGATGCCAGGTCGCGCCGCAAGACGCGTTCGGCAAAGAGGTGTCGCAGGAACACCTTGATGGCGGCTAAGTGACGAGCGATCGAGGAGACGGCGAGCCCGCGTCGTTGAAGTGCCATCAGATGTCGCTGCACGTCCTCCATCGTCATGTCCGCCGGATCAACGTCGTGGGCAACAAGGTCGTCCCAGAACTCTCCGAGGTCGCGCTGGTAGGCTGTGACCGTAGCGCCCGCGAGACCGCACTCGAGGAACAGATGGTCAAGGAAACGCTTGACCAGCGGCGCCGGGTGTTTGACGGCTTGAGTTCGTCGCGTGGCTACGAGCATGTAGAACCGTTTCGATCTCTCACTAGGCCCTTGGCGGTGACGCCGTGTGGCACTTCCGCAAGTGCCGCGACGGCTGAACCAAGCAACCCTTGGATCGCGGTCCATTGTACACGGCGGGCGCCCCACGTCAAAGCGTCGAACATCCGTCACGGGAACGTCGTTGCGCATCTTTAGAGCTAATATCGGACGGTTGGAGAAAAGGTACGCGACCCGCGCGTGGTTTCCCTAGGTAAGCACGGCTTATCGCACCTTCAATCGCCGGGCGTATCCTGGCGCAGGGGATCGCTGGTTGTCTCGTGACCCGCGGGGTGTGTGCCCTCGTGGTCCGCCGGCTCGATGTGTGACACGACATTGGCGGACTGCGGCGACAGCAGCGATTGCACCGAAGCCTCCAGCTTCGTGACTCGGGCGTGGGCGTCCATGAGGCTCAACTTGCCCGGCATGAGGACGTGTACGTCGATCCAGATTCTGTCGTCAAGCGACCGGCAGTGTAGTTGATGGTAACCGGCGATGCGTCCTTCCCTGACCGCAGTTTCGAGAAACTCGATCAATCGCTCGGAGAGCGTGGGGTCAAGCTCGTCCATCAGACCCGCAACAGACTGTCGGACCATAGTCATGCCGCTCACGAGAATGCACACGGCTATTAGCATCGCGGCGACCGGATCAAGCCAGTCTACACCCGTCAGCATCACCATCCCCACGCCGACTACAGCCGTACCTGTAGTGAACACGTCGGTGAGCACGTGCTTGCCGTTGGCAACGACGATCATCGAACGCTGTTTCTTTCCCACGTGGACCAGCACCAAGCCGAGAATCAGGTTCATCACGGCGAGAACGACGGCGATCGTAAAGCCCACGCCAAGGTCCCTGAGTTGGGGTCCGCGGATCAGTGACACAACGCCGCAGTATGCCACGGCGAGCGATGTCGCGACGACCAGCGCCCCCTCGAATCCGATCGAGAGGTAAGCGATTCGCCCGTGGCCGTAGGGGTGGTTGGGGTCCGCTGGGCGGGAAGCGAACCACAGGCTGAATGCCGCGAAGCCGGTCGCCACGCCGTGGACTACGGACTCCGCTCCGTCGGCCAACAACGCCGCGCTGTTGGTCAGGAAGTACGCCGTCAGCTTGCCGGCCACCATCACACCGGAGGCCAGCACACTGAACATCATCACTGTTTGACGAGGATCCCTAGCCATCCTGCACTCCGCACGGGCGGCCATTATATCGCCCTGTTTCGGTTCAACCACGGCTTGTCGACGATAACGAACTCCACACCGCACTCCCTGGGTCGACCGTATACCGGAACCGGGCGACCGGACCCGGTCAACGACCATCGGCTGGATCGGTTGGCAGCACTGGGAAGCCGGTACGGACACAGCCGATTGTGAAATTTCCGGGCTTGATTAGAATCCCTTGCGTACGGTGCGTGCTTTGTGGCCACATTCGCTCGGCGCGATCGAGAGGGGAACTCGGATCCACTTGCCTAGATTGACACCGCTCAAGAGACCATTACCTGGCTGCGTCTTGAGGTGCGCGAATGAAGAACGTGCGCCGGATCGCGGGGTGCTCGCAAGTGATGTCCGCAAACCTCAAGTCCCGCGTGGAGCGTCCGATATTATCGTTGGAAGACTGCCCCGGCGGGCTGCTGGCCCGGCTGCGCAGAGGACAGACCGAGAGAAGAAAGGTCAAACCATGAAGAACGTTGCGCTTGGGACGCTGACCATAGCCTTGTCGTTCGCCGGATGGTCCTCGCCGACCGCTGTGGCGAACGAGAACGACGCGGGCTCTTCCGACGACAAGCCCATGTCGGCGGGGACGTTTGCCGGTCTCGAGTTCCGCTCCATCGGTCCGGCGCTTATGTCCGGTCGCGTGTGCGACTTCGCGGTGAATCCCGAGGACGACAGCCACTACTTCGTGGCTGTCTGCTCCGGCAACGTCTGGAAGACCACGAACGCGGGCACGACGTACTCACCGGTGTTCGACAAGGAGGGCTCGTACTCCATCGGTTGCGTCACCATGGACCCCGACAACCCCAACGTCGTTTGGGTCGGAACCGGTGAGAACAACAGCCAGCGCAGCGTCGCGTTCGGTGACGGCGTCTATCGGACGCGCGACGGCGGCAAGAGCTGGGAGAACATGGGCCTCAAGGAGTCCGAGCACATCGGGATGATCCTCATCGACCCGCGCGACTCGGACGTCGTCTACGTCGCGGCTCAGGGTCCGCTGTGGCG
>CBDUZY010000076.1:0-9198 GCA_965371825.1 uncultured bacterium | reverse complement strand
GGCCTCCTCGGGTGACGCGCCCACGGCCGCGGTGAGCGCTGCACCCGGGCGCACCTTGAGCATCATGCGGCGAACATCGCGAACTACCGCGGTGATCGCCGCCGTGCGCCAGCCATTCCACTGCTCCGGGGCTTGTTGCGGCGTCTTGCCAGTCGCCCGCCTGAACATAGCCAACGTTCGCGCATCGCGCGGATAGTCGGGCACCCGCGCCCCCGTCGGGTACGAGTCATTCCACTCGTTGGGGAACCGGATGTAATCGAAGTGCAGCCCATCGACCGGGTAGTTTGCAACGATCTCATGCATAACGGCCGTCAGATACTTGCGCACTTCCGGGTAGCACGGATTGACGCTGACATACCAACCGAGCGGTTGACGTCGGCCGGCTGCATCTCGCCAGAACCACTCGGGATGAGCGTTGTAGAGCTGACGAGGGTTACCGGGCGGCTTATCACCGCGCCAGCCGGGAATCACGTTCACCCAGGCGTGTAGGGTAAGCCCTCGACGGTGGGCTTCCTTGATTGCAACAGCCAGCGGATCGAAGCCCGGATCGCGCCCGCCGAGCTCGTCGGCCCACGGCTCGATCCGCGAACGATAGAACGCCGTGCCGTTGCCGCGAACCTGGAAGAGCACCGTGTTGAATCCGGCGGCCTTACAGTTGTCCATCACCCGGGCGATCTCGCTCGGCGTCTTGTAGTCCCACCGTGTGACCCAGATCGCGCGAACCGGCTTTGATCCGAACTTTCCCGCAATGCCGAACCGCCGGCCGTGGCATCCGCTCGAAACCAGCAGCAGGATCAGTCCCGCAGCGATCAGAGTCACGTGGCGTCCGATGAGCGCGCGATCGTGTTTCCACGAACGAATGAGACGGTCGATCAATCCATCCATGTTGTTCCTTTCTCGTCCGCGCACGTCCCGGCACGGAATGCCCCCCACGTCACAATCCAGAAGTCTACAACGTCTTATTTCGACCTGAGTTTCCGCTCGGCTACTGCCCGATTCGACCTTCCTCACCGGCCGGCTCGTCTATGACCGAGCCGACGCGCCCATCAGCCTCCTCCAGCAGTCGCTCAGCCGCCGATCGATCGACCCGTCTGGCGTGCATCACCAAAGCGGTCTTCACATGTCCGCCCGCTGAATCGACCAAGGCGCGAGACGCCTCCCGCGACAACCCGGCAATGGCCTGGACAATCCGCGTGCCCCGGTCGACGAGTTTCGCGTTCGTCTTCGTGTTCACGTCAACCATCAGGTTCCCGTAGACCTTCCCCAACTGCACCATGGAGATCGTCGTGACCATGTTGAGGACCATCTTCGTGGCGGTACCGGCCTTCATGCGCGTGCTGCCGGTGATAACCTCCGGACCGGTGATCACGCGAATGGATACATCAGCTTGGTCGGGGACCTGCTCCTTCGGCACACAGGCCAGGAACACCGTCTTGGCTCCGTGCCGCCGCGCGGCACGCACGGCACCGTGTACGAAGGGTGTGGTCCCACCGGTCGCAATCGCGAAGACTACGTCGCCCGGCCCCACGCAGCGCCGCTCGATTTCCGCCTCGCCGTCTTCGGCAACGTCCTCCGCACCCTCGACACTTCGGGTGAGTGCTTCGGTCCCACCCGCGATGACGCCCTGGACCATCGATGGATCCGAGAGGAAGGTGGGCGGGCACTCGGTGGCATCGAGGACACCGAGCCGTCCGCTCGTACCCGCGCCGACGTAGAGTAATCGTCCTCCCCCGCGCAACGCCGCCACAACAAGCTCGATCGCGCGGCAGATATCCCCACGCGCGTTCGCAACCGCCCTGGCCACGGTCGCATCCTCTCGGTTAATCACGTCGAAGGCTTCGCCGATTGACAGGCGGTCCAGATGCGCGGATCGCTCGTTGGGATGTTCGGTTGTCAGATGACCGCGATCGTCCATGATCGGCCTCGCAGTTCGTGTGACCGTCGGCAGTGCCGGGTACGCAGGGCGCGACCCCTGCCACGTGTGCTTGTGCCACGACCATTATGACACAGTTGCGCGACCGACTCCACCTCGACGGCGCACAGTCAGGATAACAGCGCCGCAGGTCGTCAGCAGGAGGCACATCACGACGAGACCCCAATCCGAGACAGCAGGAACAATGGGCTCGCCGATGGTCACGGACGCGGAATCGCCCGCCCCGAGCGTGACCCCATCACTCGGAGTCACCGAACACACGACGGCGTTACTTGTGTGCATGAGGTCACGTGCGAGGACGTCGGAGTGCGCGGCTGTCGTCACCCGCCGAACCTCGCCGCCGTTGATTGTCCAGACGTACTCGTACCGCACCAGGTCGTAGTCCAGGTCATCGAGCGTCAGGGACGTATTGACCAGGCAGGCCAGCACCTCACCCTCACCGGGATTATACGGATCGAACCTGACCGTGATCGGCTCGGGAGGCCGATTGAAACCGGGTGTTCGCTCATTGCGAACCTCGACGGGCGCCTCGATCATGTCCTCGCCGTTGATGCTCAGCAGGACGTGCCAAGTCCCGGGCGTCGTGTGCATCTCGCTCACGTCGTAGGTCCACCACCAGTCGAACCATCGCCAGATCGGGTTCGCGAACGACTGAGGCGTACCACCGGGCACGATCGTTCCGTTCGGGCGACGGAAACGCACCGTCCACGTGCTACCCGCGGGAAGGGCCGTGCCGAAGAACCAGACACGGATGTACTGATCCGACAGGGCGATCTGCCCGCTGGTGGGCCAACGATGAGGCCATTCGGGCTGCGCGGCGATGTCTTCGTGAGTGATCCCGAAGTCGTGCAGGTACGTTGACCGATTGATGTCCGGTTGGTCTTGCCAGCCGCTGGGTCCGGGGCGGCACTCGCCGGCGAACGGCTCGTACACCTCGCCGCCATCTCGGATCTCGAAGTGCAGGTGCGGACCGGTGCTCTCGCCACTGGAGCCGCATTCGCCAATCTGCTGACCGGCGGCCACCATTTCGTCCACGGACACCACGATGCTGTTCTTCTTCAGATGCCAGTACCACCCTTCGCGTCCATACCCGTGATCGACGATGACGAAGTTGGCAGGCTGGCCGGCCCACTCGGTATTCATGTCGTCCTCGCCGTCATGCGTCGCGACGACGACACCGTCCTGAGCGGCGTAGACGGGAACGCCGATGGCCTGCTCACCGAACGTTCGGATGTCCGTATCGTTACCCGTGTGGCCGTCGTAGCAATAGTCGCCGCAATCCCAGTCGAGGACGCCCGAGGTCGGATCGAGGTCCACGAAGTTGATCGTGAAGAGATCGCGCGAAAGGCGGCCGGCAAGCGGATAGAACGTCAGTTTCGGAGGACTGACGCCCGGCTGTCGTCGAGACAACAAACCGTAAGTCTCCTCGTACTCAACGAGAAGCTGCTCTGCGAAGTCCCGCTGTGCCGGAGGAATGCACGTCTCGGGCGGGGCGTAAAGGAGTGGCCCGCCTCCACCGGTCAGCTCACCGTGTGCGACTTGGAGCGCGGGTATAATCAGAACCACGGCGAAAGGAATCGTCCTCGATCGCCGACCGCACATGGTTCTTTCCTCCTCGCTTGGCGAGCCCCAGATGCTAAATCGGTCAAGTCACTAGATGAAAATCTTGACCGCCGACGGTGGACCTGGGACCTGGTGGAACCCGCCTCTCGCGTGTTCGGACGACTCTCGAGGACCCGCCGGGTCAACAAGCTCGCCCGCACCTGGAGCCGCACACCGCTTGGATGCTGCCACACGCGGTGTTCCCCTGTCCGGCCAGGGCCACTTCCAGCAGCGCCCCTCCAGATCGCCCCCCTGCCGGCAACATTATACACCTTGCGGGAGGCACATCCTAACTCCCGCCCACGCGCACCCACCGCCGTGCCGGATTCGGTACTATGCAATTAGTGTACCACTGGACCACATTCCCCCCGCCGAGCCCGGCAATCGCTGATCCCAGCAAAACGAGACCCGATTGGGAGTTATCGGGCGATCACGTGGGGGCGTGTGGCCTGTGGTGGCGCGCGGTTGAACCCTGGCCCTCGATGCACCGAGTTCACCCGGCACGGCTGTCATAAACGGCACTTGTCGATATAATACGTGCAGCGTTGAACCGGCTGCGTCGACTCGCCACGAGCGCGCCGGAGTGCAAGTTTCGGCGCCGTGGTGGACTTGAATGTAATGGAGTGGCTGATCCAGCCGAGACCGGATCGGCACAGCCAATGCGAAGGAGTCTCACCGTGCAAATCGAAACATTCTTGAAGCAGCAGGGCGTCGAGTACGAGAAGCACACGCATCCGACGACCTACACCGCGCAGGGTCTCGCCCACGCCGAGCACGTCTCCGGATACACGGTGGCCAAGCCGGTCATCGTTAAGGAGGCTTCCGGTTTTGCGATGTGCGTTCTGCCCGCCCCGAAGCACCTGGACCGCAAGCGGGCCGCCCGCGTTTTCAACGACCCGGACGTGCGCCTCGCGACCGAGTTGGAGATGATCGATTTGTTTCCCGGCTGCGAGTTGGGAGCCGAGCCCCCCATCGGCCCGATGTTCGGCATGAAGACCATCATCGACAGCCGGCTTCACGACGGCGAGTACGTGATCATGCAGGCCGGAACCCATCGCGAGTCCATCCGCGTCCGCCGCGAGGACTGGGAAAGAGCCTGCAACGCGACCGTAGCGCCGATCGCTCAGGCGTGATGGCGGCGGTGGTTCGTTACCATGGGTCCCCTTGAGCATCGCGTTTCGGGGGCACGGTATGCCACAGAAGCAGCACGGAGTGATTCGGGCACGGACACCCTGGGGCCGTCTGGCCATCTTGGTCGCGATCTGCATCACTTGTGGATACTTCGTTGGTGAGGGGAAGGGCTGCGATGGCATAACACGTCGCCCGCCGCCGGCCGACTACAGCTTCCTCCGTGTCGAGTTGACCGAACTCCCCGGCGTCGAGGCGAGCCCCAGTGGCGGATTCCCCTTGGACCTTCGGCACCAGGACCTGACAGCTGTCGATCTGCGCGAGCACGGCCAGGCATTACTCGATCAGGCCACCTTCGATGATCAGTCTCGTTGGCCCCGACCCGGCCGCATGCCCGCCATCTTCGACCCCGACAGAGTCCTCGAACTCGGTAAGAATCCCGGACTTGGAATCCGTGGCTTGCACAAGAAAGGAATCACCGGGCGCGGGATCGCCATCGGCATCGTCGACCAAACGCTTCTCACGGATCACGTCGAATACGCCGGCCGTATCCGGCTTTATGAGGAAATTGGGAGTCTTCGGCGGATGCAGGACGGCCAGGCGGCGATGCACGGCTGTGCGTTAGCCAGCATCGCCGCGGGCAAAACGATCGGCGTAGCCCCAGATGCCGAGGTGTACTACGTAGGTGCCTCGGCCATAAAACTCGGCGCCGCTCGGAAAGACTCCGGTCGGCGTGAACGCGACTTCCGTGGGTACGCCCAGGCCGTGCGACGTCTCGTGGAGATCAACGAGTCGCTGCCGCCCCGATCGCAAGATACGGGTGATTGCACTGGCGATCGGCTGGTCCGAGCAGGAAACCGGCTATGACGAAATAGTCGCCGCCGTGAAGAAAGCTGAAGCGTCAGGCGTTCTCCTCGTCAGTTCCAGCATCGGACGATCGCGCAACATGTTCTTCAACGGGCTGGGGCGCGATCCACTCGCCGACCCGGATGCCCCATCGTCTTACCGCCCCGGGGCTTTCTGGGCAGACATGATCACCGCTGACGACGGCGACATTACGGCTGCACTCCGGCACTGGGTGCGGGGGAAGATGGAACGCCAAGGCGGTAAACCGGCTGACAAGGGCGTCTTGATCCTGGTTCCGATGGACTCACGAACAACGGCGAGTCCGACGGGGACTTCGCAGTACGTCTTCTACAGACAGGGTGGCTGGAGCTGGTCGATTCCGTACATCGCCGGTCTCTATGCACTGGCTGCACAGGTCCACCCCGCTATTACCCCCGAGCGCTTCTGGCAACTGGCCGCGGAAACCGGAACGCACATCGAGTGGCAGCAAGACGGCAAGGCCTACAAACTAGGCCCGATCGTCAATCCCGCGGCGTTGATTGAGTCTGTGCGGGATGGTAGACCATCGAGACCCTGAAGCGGGTTCCCTGCGCATCCGTGGCGTCTATCGCCCAGGCGTGAGGGCGCCTCGTGGTCGATTCGCCTTACGGTCACAGATGACATAGAGCTACCTCAAGTGGGACGACGACAGATGAATACCCCGCCGCTTACTTGCGTTCAAAGACGTGCGATTACCTCTCTCGCGATTGGCCTCATGGTGTTCTGTGGATGCGCGTCAACCACAGGCAGCAGCCGCGCGGAGTGGTGGTTCCCTACGCAGGCTCCGCCTTCGGGAATGCTGCGATACACTGTCCGTCACACAACGACGACATCGTATTCGAATAGTCCGCCCAGCAAGCAAGTGTCCACTGGTGTGTGTGACGTTACGATCTCTGCTGATCCGCTGGCTGACGGTGAGGGAATGAGCATTCGCCCGGCCGGCGAAATCGACCTGTGCGAAACGGACACATTGCTCGGGATCTGGGTCTGGTACCTCCAGATGATGCATGAATGGCGTAGCACGGATTCGCAGATCACTCCAACCGAGTTTGCATTCGGTGGAGGGCCGATTCTGCGCGGACCGTGGCGTACGGATGATCGCATCTTGTTCTCGTGGTGGATGTTCGTCGGCGGCATCGTGCATGCTGAGGTGCGCTCGGTCGACGACACGACGATTCGACTCGCGTTCGATTTCTGGGGTGGGCCTGCCGAGCCGGATTGGAGGGGTAGTGGCGAGATTGTGATGGCGAACGATCCGGACGGTCTGCGAGAAGCTCACGCACGGTGGAGTTGGACGTACAGATCGAGCCGTACAGAGGAGACTGTGACCGTCAAACGGCGGTACGTGGAGACGACTGGTCCAGCTCCGAGCGGGTTATGAGTCCGGTCGGTGCCTGACCCTGTCACCGGGTGCGTCAAGATCCTCACTCAACCTGGTACGGTAACGCGTGAGCATCTACCTACTCCGCCCAGTCGGGTGGGACGTACATATCGAACCCCAGCAGCGGGCGGGCGACGAAGAAGACGAACATCGATACTAATGCGACGCCGATCAAGTTGAGGATCAGGCCGGTGCGGACCATGCGCTTCATGTCGACGTGACCGGAGCCGAAGACTATCGCGTTGGGCGGCGTAGCCACCGGCAGCATGAACGCACACGACGCGGAGATCGTGGCCGGTAGCATCAGCATCAGCGGGTGCATGCCGAGGGCCCGGCTCAACATCGCAACGATCGGAAGCATGACCTCCGTGGTGGCTGTGTTGCTGGTCATCTCGGTGAGGAAGGTCATCATCAGGCACGTCGCGATAACGATCAGGATCGGGTTCTCGAGCCCCAACCCCGCGAGCATCTGCCCGCACCAAAACGCCAGGCCGCTCTCCCTGAACCCCGCAGCGATAGCGAAACCGCCGCCGAACAGCAGCAAGATTCCCCACGGCAGGCGCTGGGCGGTGTCCCAGTCCATGAGCGCTTGCCGGCGGCCGTCCTCGTCGCGCTCGGCCGGGATGATGAACAAGAGGATGGCCATCCCGATCGCCACGGTTGCGTCGTTTAGGTACGCGGCGTTGAAGAGCGATCTGCCGGCGCCACCCGATCCGAGCCACGCCTCGAGCAAGTTGGCCCAACCGTAGTTGACCTCGCCGCCGACCGGGATGCTCCGGGTCATCCAGAGAAACGCTGTCGTCAAGAAGACCGCCAGGACCCGGCGCTCGGGGCGGCGCATCGGGCCGAGCTCGCGAAGCTGCTTGCGCAGCGCGTCTCGCCCCGCCCCCGTACGCCCGGGCTCGATCCGGCAGGTGAGCCGCGTGAGCACCAGCCAGGTGATCGGGATGAAGACCACCGCGAGCGGAAACCACGCAAGCACCCACTGGGCGAAGCTGATCTCGGCAGCATCCGGAAAGAGTAAGCGAAACTGCCCGCGAAAAGAGATGTTCGGCGGCGTGCCGATCGGCGTGGCAATTCCGCCGATGTTGGCTGCGTAGGCGATGCCGAGCATCAGGGCGGCCGCGAAGTTCGCGCGGTTAACCTTTCGGCCGGGCTCGGTCGTATCGGAAACGGCGGCGATGACCGCCAGCCCGATCGGGAGCATCATCATCGTCGTGGCTGTGTTGCTGATCCACATGCTCATCGCCGCCGTGGCGAGCATGAAGCCGAGAACTATCGTGCGACGACTCGTGCCGACCAGGGCCACGATGTGCAAAGCCATCCGGCGGTGCAATCCCCACCGCTCGATGGCCAGGGCGACGATGAACCCGCCCATGAAGAGAAAGACGTTGCTGTTGGCGTAAGGTCGGGCAGCCAGCGGGACCGGCATCACCCCGACCAGCGGAAACAGGAGCAACGGCAAAAGCGACGTGGCTGGAATCGGAATGGCGACCGATATCCACCAGCACGCGACCAGTGCGGTCACAGCCGCCGCCCCCAGCATCACACGCGCCCGGTGCTCGACGGCGGTGGACTCCGCCCGTAGGTACTCAGCGGAATCGCGCCGGGCACCGGACTGCCCGGACTCCTCGAGGATCGCCGTTGTCTCTTGCGCCAACTCGTCGACTGATAGCCGGCGAACGGCGTCGCGCATGCTCTGCGGCGTCGGGACCGACAGAAGACCGACGAAGAGGATCAACCCCAACCAGAACCCGATCCTCCCGCCCACCGAGGAACCGTCTCGGACCGGGTTCGGATTCGTCCTCATAAGGCCTCCACCTAGGACATCTGCCACGTGCCTACGCGCTCATCCGACACAGCCGCACCACTATGCAGAATCGTGGCCTACAGGGCCCGTGTCAACTATCATCCGACAACCGGCGAGCGGTGTGTTGCCGACGTCGGGAGGATCACCACCGGTTGGGCCGGCCTTCTTCGAGGAACTGGCGGGAAAGCCACGATAAGAGAATGCTCTCAAGCACCTGGTCGATACTCTGTGACTCCGCGGTGTTCATACTGGTCGGCTTCATGCTCGCCGGTGTGTTGGAGGTGGTTCTGTCCGGCGAGACAGCCGTTCGCTTGCTGAGCGGAGCACGCACACGCTCTGTCTTCCTCGCGACGGCTATCGGCGTGCCCTTGCCTCTCTGTTCCTGTAGCGTCTTGCCGACGGTCTTGACGCTGCGGCGCAAGGGAGCGGGCAAAGGAGCGACCGTGGCGTTCCTGATCT
>CBDUZY010000075.1:0-9211 GCA_965371825.1 uncultured bacterium | reverse complement strand
AACCTGTACATCACACCTAGAGGTACGCGCGCCTGCCGCGAGTGCAACCGGCGCGCCCAGCGTCGGCTCGGCGGAATCGCACGCAGCCGCGAGGATTGGGGCTCATTCAAGGACAAGCGCTTGCCGAGAGGATCACCCGTCCTCGACCGAATCAAGGCAAAAATAATGGAGCAGCCGGGGCCGCTGAAGAGCCCATGTTGGATCTGGATGGGCTCACTATCCGGACCCGGATACGCGCAAATCAGAATCACCGAGGACCGGCGATCGTGGCGTGTCTTGGTGCATCGTTGGATGTACGAACATCATTTCGGCGCGCCGCCTCCCGGCGCCGATGTTCATCACAAATGCGACAGGCCAAGATGCGTGAACCCCGCGCATCTTGAGGCGGTCACGCACCGTGAGAACATCCGGAAAACTACGAACCAGAGGACCCACTGCAAACATGGACATCCCCTGAGCGGCGACAACGTGCGGCTTGCTTCCGACGGCCGGCGATGCTGCCGGGCGTGCTCCTATCGGCGCGTACGACGCAACACCAAGCGGCGTGACGTGGCCCGCAAGACGGCACTTCTCCCCCACCACGAGGATTAAGACATAAAGTCCGATAATCGAATGTGACATAACATATATTATGGGACTATAAGGATGGGAATCCAGGGAAAGGGCGTTTCAAGGCCGTTAGGGGCTATTCGGCATCGCGTGCCTGTCCCTAACTGGCGCATCGGGCGACGTCCGGGTCGGTGAGCGTCGGCATGGCAACCGAAAAGCCGCTCCTGGCTAAGTTTCCCCACCAAGCACACGTCATGCAACCGCACGCCGGTTTCGGTATTCTCGGTTCGGCTGCTAGCCAAGCGGACGCCGCCGCCGGTCCTTGGCGAGTGGCGCCGCGACGACGGCTGCCAGTACCAGGTTCCGGCCACCTCGAGTAAGCTCGTACAAATCGCGCTGTTTGGGCAACAGGAGCCCGGACAGTCGCAACTGGTTGATGTGGTGGTAGAGCGGGCCCGCTTTGAGCCGCGTAGTCCGCTGCAAGGCTCGGTAGGTCGCAGGCCCTTCGAGTAACTTGAGCATCAAACGCACCCGATCGACGTGACCGAGAGTAGAAAGGGCCCGGCAGGCGTCCGAAAGGGCGCTAGCTCGCCTGCTCGTTGCCCCCTCCGCCGGCGATCTCGCCCGCCTACCCCCCCCACCGGCTTTCATCGAAATCGAAGAATACTCGCTGACTTGCGTGACCCGTTCGCGGTTTCGACCGGCCCGTTCAACTACAATGAGCGATACGCCGCATCCATCCCGCCGCACCAATCCCGGGAAACCGGCCAGCGACACGGACTTTCGCCCGCTCCCACGGCCCTTCGCCCGGATCACTTCCGACCCGCCGGTGCGTCGCCGTCCCGTCTTCTGCGTTCCGGCCTTCTTTGCCGTTTGCGAGACGGCACGCGAGACCCTCGTTGCCTTTGCCGCCACCGCTGTTTGACGTGGGCCCCCGGGCCGCAGCCCCCTCCTGCTTTGTTTGACCCCCCCCGCAGCCCCCCCACCGCTTCCGCGACCGCTCGTTTCACGGGCAGGCCGGGCCTTGACACCACGCTTCTTGCCGGCGGCCCCCGTTCGAGCGGTTCGCCCTTTCGTTCGACTCGATTTCACGGCCATTAGCATGCACCTCCCGCCTAATACTATCGTAATAGTATCACAGAATCCTGTAATAATATTATAGCTAGCAAAGGGATTGTACGACGCCTCGCGGCCTGGGATGAAATTGACGCACGTCGCAACGCACCGAGTTTTGGACCCCTCGTACGCAACGTGTAGAACGCTCGATATCTCCGTGGGCAGTCAATTGAGACCTGGCGGATTCCCCCTCAGAAGCGCGGACCAACACCGGATAGGCGCGGACCCGCAGCCCGCCCTACTTTCTCCGCAAAACAATGCTATGGCTGGTTCGCGTGAATTCGCCCGTCGCCGGCGGTCAGCTTGCGGATGCGCCGAGTGGCAAACCGGAGGTTCGATTTGTCGTCCAGCTCCTCGGTCAGCACACTTTGATAGAGTTCGAGGGCCCGGTCACGGTCATGGAGCCTGTAGTCGCAGACGACCGCTGCCTCGAATCGCGCCGGGTGTGGAGTGTGCGGATCCCAAGTCCAGGCTCGCTCATACCACTTGACCGCGAGGGTTTCCTGGTTCGGAAGATACTCCTTGTGAATCTCGCCGCACATGAAGGCCGCATCGTCGATCTTGTCACTGCTCGGGTACAGTTCGATGAGGTTCCTAAAGATCTCGACGGCCTCGAGCATGGCCTCCCGGCGATAGAACACCGGCACGCCGTGTCCGCCCTTTTGCATCGCGGCGACACCTTGCTCGTAGAGGGCATCCGCCTCGGGGATCTCTTCCGCCGCCCGCAACAGGTCCGACGGTATCTCAGCGTCCATCAAGTATCGGAACTGCTTCACCTTGGACAGCCCGCTGATCTCGAACGACGCCCAAAATTCCTTGGTGGCGTATCCGCGCTCGCGGTAATAGCGCCGCAGCTCCTCGAGATTTCCCCGATATGCCGCCCGGTGGGCCAGGACCGACTCCACGAGGTCAGTCTCGCGCCGCTGGACGATCGAGACATCGACGCCCTCGGAACTTCGCCGCTCCGCGGGCTGTTCGGATGACATCGTCGGACCTTTGACCGTCTGGCGATCGGGGAAGGTCGCATCGAGATTGCAGCCGGCAACCGCCGGAAGGACACATGGGATGATCGTGAGAAGGACCCATGCGCGCTTGATAACTTGTTTCGGAGACATCGCCTCTCCTTGGATAGTGGTGTGTCTTGCTTCTCTACCGCAAACGGAGATTACACCGTATGCGGGCGGTGCGGTCAAGCCAAAACCCGGCCGCCGCCTACCACTGGGCTTCCTCGAAGGCCCCGAGCCGCCGAACGGGCTTGGACGCCCGCGTTTTCAGGATCGCATTCCCCAGGGCCATGTCACCTTTGGTCGTGATCTTCAGGTTCGTCGCGTCCGAAGGTACGATCCGTACGGGGTGCCCCGCGAGCTCCACAGCCTGGGAATCATCGGTGATTTCCTCCGAGGAAAGCTCGTCGAGGCGTTTGTAGGCGTCCAGGAGCAGGTCCTTCCTGAAGACCTGAGGCGTCTGGGCCTCGTAGAGCCCGGCGCGAGGGACTGTCGCCTCGATGGCCTGGGAGTCCGCCACCCGTTTGATCGTGCCGACAAGCGGGCAAGCCAAAATAGCGGCACCGCTCTTCACCGCCTCCGCGAACACGGCGTCGATGCGGTCCGCTGCCACGCAGGGCCGGGCGGCGTCATGGATGGCGATGTACTCGGCATCGTCGGAAACCACCTCCAAAGCGGCCGCCACGGTGTCACAGCGCCGGGCTCCGCCTTCGACGAGCCGCACGCCCATGAACGCCAGGTTCGCCCCATAGGAGGACTTCATCGTCTCGGCGTCCTCGGGAGCGACGGCGAGGATCGTCTGACAGACGTCCTCACGGTTGATGAAGGACTCGAGCGATCGGATGAAGATCGGCCGACCATCCAACTTGGCGAAGGTCTTCTTCTGGGAACTACCGAACCGCTCGCTCTTGCCCGCGGCCGGGATGATCACGCTGAACTTTGGCACTGCACAATCTCCCGAAGCGTCATGTGATTCACCGACGCGCTCCAGCCCACATCGGCACCGACGAAGCGACCAGGTAGTTCGGCCCGCACGTCACCTGCGGCGTCCGCCGGTCGGCCCCACGATCACGATCCATCCTACTTGAACCGACGCCGCTCGGGACCACCGACTCCATCCAGGCGCCCGAAGATCATCCGCCCCGCGGACGTTTGTAAGACACTCGTCACGGTCAGCTCGATCATCTCCCCGAGTCGGTCCCTGCCGCCCTCGGCCACCACCATCGTTCCATCCTCGAGGTAACCAACACCCTGTCCCGCTTCTTCGCCCGGTTTGATGACCTTTACCGACAGCTTCTCGCCCGGCAACACGACCGGTTTGAGGGCATTGGCCAAGTCATTGATATTGATGACGCACACACCGCGCAATTGGGCTATTTTGTTCAGATTGTAGTCGTTGGTGACCACCTTCCCGTTGAGTTGCAGGGCCAGGTCGACGAGCATCTCATCCACGCCCGCGTCGCCGGCGCTGCGCTCAGGCACTGCCTCGAGCAAATGGATCTCGACGTTTTCGTTTCCCTGGAGCTTGTTGAGCATATCGAGACCGCGCCGACCGCGAACGCGCTTCAGCTTGTCACTGCTGTCGGCGATCGTCTGGAGCTCCTGGAGGACGAAACGGGGGACGATCAGTTCCGGCTCGATGATGTGGGTGTTGGCTATGTCGGCGATGCGGCCATCGATGATTACAGAGGTGTCGAGAACCAGGGGCCTAACCCCCTTCGTCTCCTTGGCGAACTCGACGTACGGAATCACGAACCGCACATCGTCCTTGGTCTGGAGCACGAAGCTCACCGCGAGATAGCAGCAAATCACGCCGATCCCGAGCTTCAGCGCACTCAACAGTGACTGCTGAGCTTCCGTCAGACTGCCGGGGAGGTTCGCCGTCGCGACAAGATCGATTATCAGGGACAGCCCGTAAGCGACCACCATGCCAACGATCAAGCCGAAGAAGAGGCCCGCGATTGCGGTCAGCGACTTTTTCGGGATGAAGAGATCCAGGGCGATTACGACGAAGGCGGCCCCGAGAAAACCTATGATGATCAGGTCGCCCTGGCCCGCCAATTCGCCGGTGACGTTGCGCTGGTCGGAGGCAAGACTCCATCCAACGGCACTCAAACCGAGAACGAACATCCCGCGTAGCACGAACATGAACAACGTGCTGGCGCGGACGGCTCTCTCTTCAGACTGAGGAGCGTACGGGGTGGAATTCTGCATTTGCCGTTCCCAGTGTGTCGACGCGGACTTCCAGCAAAACCGCTCGGCAGCGGCAACACCCGCCGCACTCTGTGTCTCTCGTCCCTTGGGAGTATAGCGTCTCGGTGGCGGCTATCAACGCTCGAGGTCGGAACCCTTGTGCCGATTGTCCCACTTTGACGCGAGTACCGGCGAGCAATAGACTCGGCGTTGTTGCCGCCTGAGGGCGGTGCTTTGGGCATTCAGCGAGTCGATCCGCGTTCCGACGAGCATCTTGGCTCCAGCCGTGGGCTGTGGGGCACGCGAATCCACTCGGTTCGCGCTCTTCCGGCGCTTAACCACGGCCAAGGGGCCGAACATGGTCACGCCGAATTCGACCAAAGACTCAGGCGGCCCGTCACGCTTCGCCCCCCCCTCCGTCAAGACCTTCTCGAGCGGGCATATCATAGCCGGTCCCGTTCGGCGAACGGTCTTCCTGCTAGCTATGCCCATTCTGGCCGAGCAGCTTCTCAACACGTTCGTGGGCCTGTTTGACACATACCTGGCCGGTCGGATCAGCCCGGCAGCTACATCGGCGATCGGACTGGCTGCGTACGTGAGCTGGCTCGCCTCCATGATCGTCATGCTCGTCGGGACCGGCGCGACCGCCCTGGTCTCGCGACATGAGGGCGCCGGAAACCACACGGAGGCCAACCACTTCGCCAATCAGTCCCTGACGCTCGCCGCCATGCTTGGAGTGCTCATCTTCGCGTTTCTGTACGCGGCTGCCCCGTGGTTCGCCTGGTACTGCCGGATGACCGGTGAGACCTATGACATCACCGTCCGGTACCTCCGTGTAGACGCCATCGGCCACTTGCTCAACAGTGTGACTCTGGTCGGTTGCGCGAGTCTAAGAGGTGTGGGCAACATGCGCACGCCGATGTACATCTTCGCATTTATCAACGGCGCGAACGTCATCGCGTCGCTGACCCTCGTATACGGCCTGGGTCCGATTCCGGCGCTGGGCGTTGACGGAATCGTCGGGGGCACGCTCACCGCCCGAACACTCGGCGGCATCGCCATCCTCTTGGTGTTCGTTCGCGGGCGGGCCGGGCTGAAGCTTCGCAGCATGGAGCTTCCCATCGACTGGGCACGCACGAAACGAATCCTGCGGATCGGCCTTCCCGCCGCCGCCGACGGCGCGGTAATGTGGTCCGGACAGTTCATCTACCTTGCAATCATTTCGAGCCTCGCCGGACCTTGGCTTCGGGACGTCTACTTCGCAGCCCACATCATCGCCGCCCGCGTCGAGGCATTCACCTACTTGCCCGCCGTCGCGTGGGCCGCGGCGACAGCGACGATGATCGGCCAGGCTCTGGGAACGGATGACCAGAAACGGGCGGTTCGAGTCGGCCACGAGGGCGTCCTTCAGTGTGGGCTGCTCTCCATTGCTATCGCGTTCTTCTTCTTCTTCGGGGCGTCCTTCATCTTCCAGCAGATGAGCATGGATGAAATGGTTCGGGCAGCGGGCATCCGCCCGTTCCGTGTCCTCGCCCTCCTCCAGCCACTGCTCGTGATATCCATCGTCTACGTCGGCGCACTGCGTGGCGCGGGAGACACGCGGTTTCCTCTGCTAATTACGATCATCGGGACCATCGCACTACGACTTCCTCTCGGATACCTGTTCGGAGTCGTTCTAGGCGGCGGCTTGCTCGGGGCGTGGATCGGGATGTTCGGTGATATGCTGTGGCGGGCGATCGCCGCCTTTATCCGCTTCGCGAACGGTGCCTGGCTAAAGACACGCGTGTAGAAGTCTGCGGCGGCGGTCGCGGCTAGTCCACGGCCGGACCGCGGTCCGCCCTCACGGTTGCGTCGTACAACAAGCCCACAAGTGTGTCCGTCGGAGCGGCGCGGGATAGACCCGCAAGATGAACTGCCGCCCGCCCCGGTTCCCCCACCGAGTAGTAGAGGTAAGACAGCAGGAACGCAGCGTCACTTCCCTCGGGATTCGCCACTGTGTAGCGAACTAGCTCGTTGACGTGAAACTCAAAGATGAGCCGGTCCAGATAAAGCGTGCGTACGTCGATCGGAAACTCCATCAAATCGGGCGACGTCAGGAGAGCACGACGGACAGCCGTCGCCGCTACTTCGAAATCACCCAGAGCGAAGTTGGCCCACGCATAGAGCATCTTGGCGTAACCGTCGCGTTCGTCGGCGAACACGGCCTGGACATACAGACGCCGAGCGTCCTCGTACCGACCCGACGCAAACGCGGCGTTACCCTCTCCCAGTACCGGACCCCACGACGAGCCCTCGAGCGGTGTGTACTGCTCGCCCGGTTGCTCGACCGGTTGTTCAACGACCCCCCGATACTGCGAAGGCTGCGGCTGCCCGGCGTACGTCGATACCGGAGCTTGTTCCACCGGAACGGCCGACGTGTAAGTCGTCGATCCGTCGTCGATGATGTACGTTGTGGGTCCTGGATACTCGTCGTAGTCGCGGACAACGTAGTACACAGTGTCGTCGTAGATGCCTGTCACATACGGCGCGTGGTAATAGACCGACGCGTAGCTGTAGCCCCAGCTCGGCGTACGGTAATAATACCCATAGTGCGGCCAGTAAATCGGGCTGTAACCGCGATAATAGTGGCCCAGCCCGTACGGCCTGTAGTGGCGCGAGTAGTATCCGTGACCGTCGTAGTGCCGGTTGCCGTACCGGCCATATCCGTGTGAGTATCCCCTGGGCCCTCGGTGCCCGTCGTGCCTGTATCCGCTGTCGCCAACACGGATCGAGCCATAGAAATGATCGTCGCCACGATCAACGGTCACCCCTATCGAACCGGAGCGCGGGTTCCGGTGGGCCGAACCGTACGATCCGGTTCCGGCAGGTCGGCGTCTACCGCTTGTATTGGGACCGGTCACGGCAGAGGGCCCGTATCCCGGGGCACGGGCTTTGCGCGGTTGCACGCTGCCGGCAGTTCCGCGCGGCACACGCACGACCGGCGTGCGAGAGAAACCGGATGTACTCGGGTTCCGCACGACCGTCGGGGAGGTCCGGCGAGGGGACCGGGTTCTGCTCGAGGTCGCGCTCGGGCGGGTCGTCGTGCGGGACGGCGCCGTCACTCGCGTGGGAGTGGTCGGTACAGTCCTCGCGGCGCGCGGGCGCGCGACGTTCGACCGTGTACTCGAAGTGCTTCTTCTCGGCGCGGGTTTAGAACGGCTGGCCCGGCTGGCACGCGGGCTGGTGGACTTCGCCCGTGGTTTGGTTGTTGATCGCGACGCACGGGGCGTCGGCTTTCTCGTTGAACGTGATGCTTTCGATCTCCCGGCTGACGGCTTGGCGCGCTGGCGGGATGACGCTTTACGCGACGTCTTGGATGAACTCCGCTTCGGCGGAGCACCCGCAAACGCGGTGGCGCCCACAAGCGAAACCGCGGCGAACGATGCCGTGATCAGCCAAGTCCAAGATCTACCTGACGGTCTCATCTGTCACCCCCAGTCAGCGTGAGCGCCGGACGGGGCGCCGAGCCCATTTATCGGAGAGTCCCAACCGCGTCCGCGAATTGCAGTCGCCGGTCGCCAGCTCCGTTCGGCCTCCACTACACGAAGGATACACCCGGACTGTACGAAAGTCAACCGAATCGGGCGCACACCAGTAGTATGACACGCGAGTCAGTGCAGAAGTTGGTCTATTTCCGTAAGACTATGGATGGTGCGCCAAGGTTTGCTGTTGCCGATGTCGTGGATTCTCGCATTCCGGTGCAGCCACACTGTCGAGACCCCGGCCTTTGCGGCACCACCAACATCACTGTGCAGCGAATCGCCGATGTGCATGGCCCGCGACGGCGGAACGTCGAATACATCCAGGGCTTGCCGAAAGATCTCCGGATCCGGTTTATAACAGCGCGCCTGCTCCGACGTGATCACCGCGTCGAACCGAAGCCCCCGCTTCTCGATCGCCATGAGCAGCGGTTCGGTGTCGGCGTTCGACACACAACAAACCGGAATGTCCACCTTCCCGAGAGCATCGACAACGTCGGAGTGGAGCGGCGGGTCGCGCCAATACTCCTCAAGCTGCACCACTAGCGGTGCGGGATCGGGCTCGCAACCCAGCGGTGCCAGAGCATCCAGCAGGCTGGACATCTCGCACTCATACAGCGTGCGGAACGCCTCGTGATTACTGCGTCCGAGAACCTCGAAGAACCGTTCGCCCCAGGTCACGGCGAATTCCTCGGGCGTGACGCGAAGCCCGCAGGCCTTGACGACCGTCCGACATGCGGCGCCGACCGCCTCCCGGTCTCCCGCAGCTATCGTTCCGTAGAAGTCTATGAAGAGAACGTCAAATCGTTGCGGCACCAAGGCCTCCACGGT
>CBDUZY010000074.1:0-9226 GCA_965371825.1 uncultured bacterium | reverse complement strand
CGTCGAAGGTTCGCTCTGCGCCCTGGGCGGCACGGCGGCCAACCCGTTCCTCAGCACCTTCCGCTATTTCAAGGAGGAGTACGAGGCGCACATCAAGGAGAACAGGTGCCCCGCCCTGTCCTGTAAGGAACTGATCTCCTACCACATCGATCCGGCCTTGTGCAGCGCGTGTACGATCTGTCTCAAGAAGTGTCCGGAGGACGGCATAATCGGCGGCAAGAACAGGATTCATGTCATCGACCGGGAGAGATGCACGAACTGCGGCACATGCTTCGACGTCTGTCCCCCAAAATTCGCTGCCGTCGTCAAGATCTCAGGCGAGCCCGTTCCTCCTCCCATCCCTGAAGATCAAAGGGTGGTGGTCAGAAACAAAAAGAGCAAAGCGAAATGAGCGATATCCCTGTGAAGATCGACGGACGGGAGATCACGGCGAAAAAGGGGATGACCGTGCTCGAGGCGGCCCGGAGCGCAGGTGTATCGATTCCCACGCTCTGTCACCACGAAGAGCTGGCTCCCTACGGTGGTTGCCGGCTATGCATCGTGGAAGCGGAGCTGGCCGGCTCCACGAGGCTCGTGGTCTCCTGCGTTCACCCTGTCGAGGAGAACCAGGTCGTCCGGACGCGATCCGAGAAGGTGGACAGGATCCGCAAGACCCTCCTGGAGCTGTTGATGGCCCATGCCCCGGACTCCCCGAAGCTGCAGGAACTGGCGGAGGAGTACGGCGCGGACAGGAACCGTTTCGAACGGGAAGTCTCCTTCTGCATCCACTGCGGCCTGTGTGTCAGGTACTGCGCCGAGGTCAAGAAGAAGAACGCCGTCGGTTTCATCGACAGGGGTATCCGCAAAGAGATCAGCTTCATCCCCGAGATCGCCGCCAAGGAATGCAACGACTGCAAGGGCTGCTTCCCCCTCTGCCCCACGTCATACCTCCAGGCCGCCTTCGTGCTAGTGGAGTCCCTCGCCTTCCCCCGCAACGGCAAGTAGGGGCACCGAACGATACGGTGACTTTATCCTCAGACGTGAAGCTCATGATCCTCCGGGTTATGAGCGTGATTGACGACAAAACCGTAACCTACTGCCACACGCGGACTTATACGCTGCCGGATAAATTCTCGCGCGCCTGTTATACCAATCCCAACATGAAGCTGCCGATACATCTCTCTGAGCCGCGGACGGGTGGCCCATCGCTTCAGGGTTTGTCGATTTAATCCAATCCGCCCTCACGAGACGACACTTTCCGATGCGATACCCTAGGGTATCGGGACAGAAAGCACCCTCACAATGTCTGTCGACTTAATCCAAACCGATTGAATCGACAGGCCCTTCAGGGGTGGGGAAGTCGAATCCCTCTTCCGCTTACATCATGCCAAGACCGTGTCATACCAATCCCAACATGAATCTGCCGATACGTCTCTCTGAGCCGTCGGCTTGACGCCCGCGCCGAGCCACGGATTGCGATGACGCTCGCCAAAGCCGAATCGGCATTGATAAACCAGATTCGGTTTGAGGTCGAAGCCCGATGAAAAGGGCAGACCGGCGCCACGGCGCTTGGTGCCGTACCGCACCCACAGGCCTCGAGGTAGATAAGCCGATCAACTCTCCAGCGCACGCAGCACGTCCTCGTAGGCCGCAGGATCGTTCACGTTACGCAGCGAATCAAGCTCCGGATCGACATCGGCCAGCTCCCGCGCGGATACGATCCGCGCTGAACACGACGCCACGAAATCGTGCACCCGCAGATTCCCCCGCGCGATCACGTCGTCCAGAACGGAAGCCGTGGTGAGCCTGTACACCGCCGTCAACGGATGCCGGTAGCCCCCGTGCTCGACAACAACGGCCGGATGATCCTCCAATAGCTCGATCATGTGCTCGATGAAGGGGGCTTGCAGGAGGGGCTGATCACACGAGGCGACAAAGGCCGCATCACATCGTCCGGCCAGAGCCTCGAAGCCGGCCGACATACCTGCCAGCGGCCCGCCACGTTCGATCACGTCGTGCACGACCGCAACGTCATCAGCCAGCAAGGGCAGCGACTGCCCTTCTCTGGCCGCAACGACCACCGGCTCGACAACACCGGCAACAATCCGCACCACCCGCTGCAGCAGAACCTCCGACCCGCACGGCAGCCAGGCCTTCGACACACCCATACGCCGGCTCTCGCCGCCGCACAGCACGATACCACCAACCTTCAAGGCCACCGTCGCCACACGCGCTCTCCCGGACGTTCTTGATCTATAGCACTTCCCGATCAAGTGTAGCGTCGTTCTACCAGTCCGTCCCGTGAAAGACGTTACTTCAGACGCTACAGGCCAATAGAGCTTGCTCTATCGCCCTCCGGCGCCGGAAGCCGTCGCGATTGAGCCCTCAGCAGCGGGCTGCGCTCCGTGGCCTAGGGACTCCACTATGCCCGCTGCTGGACAAGAGAGCGTGGTCCGTGTAACTTAGCGACTGGTACTAACCCGGGGGGAAGGTCACTCGGCTGGGCCGATGTTTTCTTGCGCGGCTATGTGGCGATGCGATCAACGCCGTGCTGGCAGCGGCCGGGTCGAACCTGCGCAGACTGCTGGGGTTGCTCCGTCGTGACCGGCAGCGGTTGTTTTTTGCGCTCTGCGAGTTCTTCACCCGCCTCATTTGTCCGCTTATCTGCCGGATTAGGAGCCAACCGAAGCCGTACGGCGGCACGCTCGCCTCAGCTCGCTGACGAAAACCCGAGCTCCCGACACCCAACCCACCGACCCCAATCATCCCACACCCCAAAGCCGCTTTTTCAGGGACGACTACTGAAGCTGGCATCACTCCCATCCGGGGGCGGTTTTTCGATGCGGTCACCCGGCCCGTTACGCCCGGGCGGGCCGCGTCGCGGTGGGGCGTCGAGAACTTCCTTAACTATCCGGTTGATCAGTTCTTCGCGCATCCGCTTGTTTTCCGCGAGTCTCTCCTTCAACTCCGCAAGCCGGGCCTCGAGTTCGCCGACTTCGAGAGCGCGGCGGTCAAGCTGGCAGTCGAACTTATCTGAGCATAGCTCACGCATCCTCTTTCGTATTCTGCGGCGGCCCTGGTCTTCCGATGAGTGCCGAAAGTCCCTGGCGAGTTCGCGGATTTGAAGATCGAGTTGCCGTTCGCGAATCGCCAGAGCGCCGCGTTGCGGTTCCATTCGGGCCATTTCCGCGAGCTCCATCATTCTGGGTCCGATTCGAGCCATGCGCCGCTCGTATGCATTAGGGTTTCGGTCCTCGAGCCTCTGCAATTCCACGAAGAGACTGGGGAAGTGCTCCTTGATGAAGTCCTCGACTCGGCGTTTCCGGACATCGGTGAGTTCCTCCCAGCGAACCATAGGCGGTCCGAAGCCGCGTTGGCGTGGTCCGCCGGGCCCGCCTTGTCCGTCGAACCGGCGCGGCCTATCACCCCCTCCTGGTCGGTTGAGTTCGGGTCCGCGACCGTCGCGCATTCTGTCAGGGCCAAAGCCGGGGCGCTGTCGGCGAGGCGGGGGGTCGGCATCAGTTCCAGTAGTAGCGCGTTCGCGACCAGGCTTCGCTTCCTGGGCGACGGCGGCGGTCTGTGGAATCATGATCGCGGTCAGGCCGAGTATGGCTGCGATTCGGAATCCGTTGTTAGCGACTTTCAGTTGCGTCTTCATGGCTATGCTCCTGATCCCGCCGGCCAATGGGACATTCCGACGGGACCGTCAGTTTGATCATCGGTTTGTGTCGGATCGCCGCTTTCGCCGACCTGGTTGTCGAAAAGGCCATCCAGCATGTCGTCGAGGGAGCCGTCCGCGGATCCGGCTGCAAGCTGTGTCAGATCGTCTCGCAATCCGCTCAGATAAACGTCGAACTCGTCGTCCTCGAACTGCTCGAACGCGTCCGCGTAGAGAAGTTCCATCTCCGTCTCGGGCTCGGTCGGCGCGAGTTCGGCCGGGCCGAGACCGATCCACGCGATGGTGATCGCCGCGGCAACTCCAACGGCTCCACCGATGGAGATGAAGAGTCGACGCCTGCGGCGTAGCGAATAACCCGGATCGTCACCCACGCCTGCCTGTGCCGCCTGAACCGCTCGACGTACACGCTGTCGCATGCGGGCGGTGAAATCAGCTGGCACCTCATCCGACATCCGCCCGTCAAGCCAACGCTCGCCGATCTCGATGCGAACGCGCTGCTTGATTCGCTTGGTGTCGATGGCCTCGGACGACTCGCACACGCCGGCGAGCCAATGCTCGTCGCGGGCGATCTCGCCTTGCTGTCTTTCCTCATCGGTCACGGCTTCGACTCCATCCATTGCTTGAGCTTGCCAAGCCCGCGATGGGCCCGGGAGAGAGCAGTCCCCAGCGGCGTCTCCGTGAAACGGGCGATCTCCGCAAAGCTCAGGTGGCCGTAGTGTCGCAGAAGAACGACCTCACGTTCGCTCGCGGGCAGTTTGGCCAATGCCTGTTGCATCCGGTCGACCTCGTCGGCGAGTTCCGCGGCGCTTTCGGGCGAGTTTGCCGACTCGTCGGCCCAGGGTCGGTCAACCGGAGATTCTTCGTCGGCTGCCTCGCCCCGATCGAGACTCCCCACGCGGGGCGACTTACCGGCGTGCCGAATCCTGTCGCGGGCGAGGTTTGCGGCGATCCGAAACAACCACGCCTCGAACCGGCCGTCCTCGCGGTAATCCTGAATGGTCCGCACGACTCGCACGAATACCTCCTGAACCAGGTCCTCCGCGTCCTCTTGCCGCCCGAGCATCCGGCGGAAGAAGCCGGCCAGCCGTCCCGCGTAGGCGTCGACGATCTCGTCGAAGGCAGTCGGATCGAGCTTCTTTGCTCGGAGGACCACCGACGCCCACGCGGGCGAGGCTGATACCTGATCAATGCTGCATGCCTCTCGGTGCAAGTTGCCAATCCTTCGCCAATAGCGCCCACCACTTCTCGACACCGGACCATTCTACCCTAGTCTTCGGTGTTTGGGCGCAGCGCCGCGACCTAGCCGCAGTCTCGATCGAGACACATCTGAAGGAACCCCTCGGACCGCTCCGTACACACGGCCTCTTCGCCACCCTCCTCCAGGCACCTTTGGAACTCGCGGTCGGCGGCGTTCCCACAGCGTTCCTCGCAATCAGGCGACTCGCCGCAGCGCCCGATGAGGCACTGCTCGACGACTGCTCGGGCGACGTCCCTGCACTCCTCCTCGGCGCCGCTGTCCTCCATGCAACCGCGAAAGACGCGTCTGCCGGCGTTGTGGCAGAACTCTCCGCAAGGAGGCGGGGGCGCGTTGCACTGGGTCACGACACAGTCGGTCACGAACTGCCACGTCTGCTCGGCGCATTGCTCTTCGTCGCCTCCGGCTGCGAGGCAGTTACGGAACCCGTGCCTCCCGACGTGGCGACACAGGTCAAGGCAGCTGGGCGGGGGTGGGGGCGGGGGCGGCCCGCACTGGTTCTCACTGCGGCACAGATTCGCAGCTTCCTTGGCCGTTTCGTGGCACTCCTCTTCACTTCCACCGTCTGCGACGCAGGTTTCGTAAACGTCACGGCCCATGTGGCGGCAATGTGCCCCACACGCCGGCGGCCCGCCGTGTCGACCACGGTGCCCTTTGCCAAACCCCGGCAGACTGCCGGTTGGCAGTTGCGAAGCAACCGCGCGTTCTCCCTGAAAGCCCTCGCTTGTGACGGATTCCTTCAGCGCGGTCCTAGATTTCGCCCGGAGCTTGTGACCGAATCCGCCACTGCGTGGGCTGGCTAATGCGCGTCTTCCGGGTGGCTGTGCCGAGGCGACCGTCGCCACGAGCGTTGACCCCAGCAGGATCGCGGACACCGCCACGATCGATCGAGTTGTACACATGATGCATCTCCTTGCTAATCCTCTGGATACCCGGCCCGTCCGTCGAGCGCTCGGGTCTAGCAAGCCAAACGGAGGAGTGCGGTGTTTATTGCCGAGCACGTCGCGATTCACGCTATTCGGGCCGTCTGAGGCCCGCAGTCGCTCCCACGCTCGCCATGGGGTACACTCGTGCAAGTAACAGTGCATGAACCGACCACTCGATCTTGTGTTGGAGACAACAACGGTGGCATATTCGGACCTTCAGACGTTTCTTAGCGACCTGGAAGCCCGTGGACAGCTCAAACGGATCACGGCTGAGGTGGATCCGATCCTGGAGATCACAGCGATCACCGACCGGGTCAGCAAGATGCCCGCGGCCGGTGGAGCCCCGCCGCCGCTGACGGATCCGATCCACGGCCGGTTGGGCGGACACGGGTTGCTTTTCGAGAACGTCAAGGGATCGAGCTTCCCCGTAGCGGTCAATATCTTCGGTAGCTATGAGCGGATGCTGCTGGGGCTGGGCGTGGGGAGTTTCGAGGAACTGGCGACGCGCGTGGAGCAACTCGTCAAGCCGCAGATGCCGACCACTCTGATCGCGAAGATGAAGAAGCTGCCGCAGTTAGCTCGGTTGGCGAGCTACGGGCCGAAGGTCGTCAAGAGGGGCATGTGCCAGGAGGTCGTGGAGACGGATGATGCCGACCTTCTGACACTCCCGACCATTCAGTGTTGGCCTCACGACGGCGAGCCGGGATTCGGGCTCAAACCGGCGGACGACACCGAGGGGACCGGCCGATACTTCACGTTTGCGGGGGTCTACACGAAAAACCCCGAAACCAATGACCGTAACGTCGGCATGTATCGGGTTCAGGTGCATGGCCCCAAGCAAGCGGCGATACATTGGGCCATGCACCACGACGGCGCCCGCCACTTCCACAAGTACAAACGACGGGGCGAAAGGATGCCGCTTGCGATCGTGTTGGGTGGTGAGCCGGTTCTGCCTTACGCGGCCACTTGTCCGCTGCCTCCGGACGTGAGCGAGCTTCTGTTTGCGGGATTCCTCAACGATGGCGGCATCGAGCTCGTGCCGTGCAAGACGATTCCGCTGGAGGTGCCCGCGCGGGCCGAGATCGTCGTCGAAGGTTGGGTCGATCCCGAACGTACGCTGATCGAAGGCCCCTTCGGCGATCATACCGGTCATTACTCGCTTGCCGACCGCTATCCGCGCTTCGACGTCACCGCGATCACGCGACGCGAAAACGCCGTATATCCGGCCACGATCGTCGGCTACCCGCCACAGGAGGATTACTACCTCGGCAAGGCGACCGAGCGCATCTTTCTGCCGCTATTGAAGATGCTCATTCCGGAGCTGATCGACTACTCACTGCCGATGTTCGGTGCGTTTCACAACTGTGTGTTCGTCAAGATCCGCAAGGAGTATCCGTTGCAGGCCCGCAGCGTGATGAGCGCCATCTGGGGGGCGGGGCAGATGATGTTCTCGAAGATGATCGTCGTCGTCGACGAGCACGTCGACGTCCACGACGAGCAGGAGGTGTTCTTCTACATGGGATCGAACGTCGACTGGCGTCGCGATACGATGATCGTTGACGGTCCGTGCGACATCCTCGACCATGCGACGCCGTACTACGGCGCCGGGGCGAAGATCGGAATCGACGCGACCCGGAAGATCGCCGGGGAGGGCGTGATCCGCGATTGGCCCGAGCGCCTGGAGATGAGTGAGGCGGTCAAGCAACTCGTCGAACGCCGCTGGGCGGAGTACGGCCTTTGAAACCGGGGACGCTATGTTGTGTGTGCTCAGAGGTGCGCGGCGCAAGACGCGTTCCCCTGACTACCAGGCGGGCGGAATAGGGCTATGTCGAACATCCGAAGACACGCGGGAAGCATGTTGCTCGTGCTCGTGCTTTTGAGTCCGGGCGGCGGCTGCCGCCGAGCTGCGGAGGAAGATGCCGCGACCGGCGGCAGCGGTCCCGACGCGTCCGAGGTCAAGCGCGCCGACGTCCTGGTTTTTCCGGAGGAGGCTCACGTAGCCGACGCCGCCGTAAACGACTTCGTCGCTCGGGCGATGTCCGTGTGCGGGCGCGGGGACTACGACAGCTTTCGCTTGTTGTGGAGCGTACGCGAGGAGCCTCTGCCTCGTGACGAGTTCGAGGAGGGCTGGCACGCGGTCGAGACGATCAAGGTTCGCGGTCTGGAGAAAGCGCGGTTTGCGAGGGAGAACACGCCAAGCGCCACGGAAGCCGACATCGTGTATGTGATCCTCGCGGAGGTCCGCCTCGACCCGACGCACAGAGCCGGACGACGTGAGCCGAAGCGCGAAGTGGTCTTGATGGTGGTACGCGAGAACGAGGAGTGGCACCTGGCGAGACCGCCCAAGAAGATGCGAAACTGGATCAAAGATCGCGTTGAAGCAAGAGCGTCCGACGGGGCCAATCCGGGGGCCGCCACGGATCCAGACAACCCCGACGGCACTGGCGCGGCTGGGAGCGGAGGGTAGCGGGCGGTCCATGCGCTGTGACTTGATCTCGCGGAACAGCTCGCCAATCCGGCGTGCAAATCATGCCGATCGTTTATCGTTTTTTATTTGCCCGCGTGCTAATCGTGGCGCATAGTGTAGGTGTAGGTCAGTTTGGACCTGGTTCCGGGCATAGACCTGGGACGATTATTCTCGTGAAGCCTCGCGAAGGTCGTAAGAGCGCGTAGACCGCGCCAGACAACTCGGCGGGGCTTCTTCTTTATTGCCCAGCCGACCTCATCCTGCTCGCCCGCTGGGTTTTTTCACGAACAACTCACAGGTTCGGGCGTCCGAGCGCGTTGCCGGCGCATCAATAGCCTGACGGATCCGTCTGGACGCTCGGCCCCCCGTCGATAGGATGATTTCCGAGTAGTCCGGCCTCTTGTTTACCGGACCTCGGATGCAGCTAAAGAGGTCGCTTGTGCCGAACCGGGCGTGCCATCCGTGGCGCATCCGTCCCGGCAATGGTCGATCGTTAATCTACAATCCCCAATCCGAAGGGAGTCCTCCGGGCCGATGGCATCATCGTCGTTCGTTCACCTGCACCTTCACACCCACTACAGCCTGTTGGACGGGGCGACGCGCATCAAGGCGCTCATCGACCGGGCGGGCGAGTACGGGATGCCCGCTGTCGCGATCACCGATCACGGGAACCTTTTCGGGGCGATCGAGTTCTACACGGCTGCCCGGAAGGCGGGGATCAAGCCGATCATCGGGCTCGAGGCGTATCTCGCAGCCGGGGATCGAAGGACGCGGGCGCCGGGCGAGGGCAAGAAAGAGTTCTTCCATCTCTTGCTCCTCGCGATGGATCTCGAGGGGTATCGCAACCTGATCCGACTGGCCACCATCGGGTACACGGAGGGCTTCTACCGCAAGCCTCGGGTCGACTGGGAGGTCCTCCG
>CBDUZY010000073.1:0-9292 GCA_965371825.1 uncultured bacterium | reverse complement strand
AATCCCAACGGCGCGGCGAGGGCGTCGAGCACGATTCCGCACCCTTTCGGCACAACGAATCCCAACGGCGCGGAGGAACCGACGGTGAATGAATCCGTCTGCGAACCCGCGGCCTCCCGGCCGGAGTCTACATGAAACGACTCATCATCGGATCGAGCGTGTTGCTTCTGATCACCCTGATTGCGGTGGTCACCTGGCGTCTGACTCCGATCCGGCGGACGTTCTACACCGACGCCGACTCGATCAGGGTGCCGATCGCCGCGGCACCGGTCCGCGACATCCTCTGGCAACCCCCGATCGACCTTGCGGATACGATAAACACCGACGGTGACGACTACGAGCCGAGACTCAGTGCCGACGGTATGACACTCTTCTTCGTCCGCGGCAAGGCGGGTCATAACGCCGACATCTACGTCGCCCTGCGTTCACCTGACGGATGGACTGACCCTCAGCCCCTAAACGGCGTGAACTCGGAGGCGGACGACCTCGGCCCGGAACCCGCGCCCGACGGTGAATCACTCTACTTCTACAGCAATCGCGAGGGTACGCTCGGCGGATTCGACCTGTGGACGGCCCGCCGAACCGCCGAGGGATGGGGCGAGGTGTCGAACCTCGGACCGCTGGTCAACTCGGAATTCAACGACTACGGACCGGCTATCACTCACGACGGCGCGACCCTCTACTTCTCGTCCAACCGACCCCAACCGACTGACGATGACGAACCGGATCCGAACGCCTGGCCGGCGACGCTCCGTGAGGATCTCTACTACCGCACGTATGATCTGTTTGCGGCGGCGGTGACGGAACGCGGCATTGGATCGGCTGTTACCGTGGCCTCACTCAACACGCCCTTCAACGAGGGGGCCCCAGCCGTCAGCTCATACGGCGACTTCGTTTACTTCGCCTCCGACAGACCCGGTGGCGAGGGAGGTTTCGATCTGTATCGCGCCCGTCGATTGGACGGTGCCCATGAACCGGCAACAAACCTGGGCGGTGCGGTCAACACCGCCGCCAACGAACTCGATCCCGCGCTGAGCCTCGGCGGCTTTGCGCTGCACTTCAGCTCCGACAGGCCGAAGGACGATGCGAAGCCCGCGGATGCAACAACACCCGCCCCGCCACCGCAACGCAACTACGACCTCTACCGAACGACGTCGCGCGAGGTTTTTCTGGCCACGGAACAAGAGG
Source organism: uncultured bacterium (assembly GCA_965371825.1). GTDB lineage: Bacteria > Planctomycetota > Phycisphaerae > UBA1845 > UBA1845 > JAJRUK01. Next base: position 8,104 of record CBDUZY010000073.1, on the reverse strand, counting down.
GCCGCCCACCCATCGACTGGGCCGCCCTCTGGCGAACGATCGGACCGAACCTGCTGTGGGCACTGCTTGCCCTTCTGCTCCTCTTGCTGATGCTCGCTCTCTTTCGGAACATGCAGGAACGCAAGATCAGCCTGCTGGCGAAGTGCCTTCTGGCGTCACTCGCAGCACACCTCCTGCTGTTGTTGCTGTTCAACGCCTGGGAGGTAGCCGCGTCGCTCGCCGGCGAGTTTCGCAGGCGCGGGCCGATTCAGGTGGCTCTTGCTTCGCCGACGACCGGTGATCGCCTGGCCGCACAGATTCGAGGAAATCTGACGGAAATCGAGCCGCCGCGCGCGCCCGAGGTTGTCTCGCAGAGGCAGACGGAGCCGCTGGATACGCCGCCGATCGACGCCCTCGCAATGATGACCGTCGACCGTCGACCGATCGAGACCGTCGACTCTCCGCAGGCGACCCTCAACCTGGAGGACGCCATCGTCACCAGGTCGACGGAACTCACCATCGATCTCGAGGCGCTTGATCGCGCCGAACCACCGCCACAGGTCGAGATGCCTCTGCCGACCGACCAGGCTCGAGTCGATTCGTCTGAACCGGAAGCAGCCCACGAGGCGTCGCCCGTGGAGCCCGCGCGGCTCGACCGACCGGACCTCGCAGCCGCACACGTGGACACGGAGTCGCTCACCGTCGCCCTGAAACCGGCGGGTCGTCAGCCGGAACAGGACGCGGCAGACCCTCAAAGTCTGGTGGACGCGGTTGACCTGCCTGATCGCGCGCCGCCGTCGGCTGCCTCACTCCCGCCGCCGGTGGAGGAAAACTCGTTCGCGCAGCGCGTCGTCCTGGCCGATCTGTCGCTGCCTTCACCTCCCACTGAGCGACTGGTGCGCGTGGAAAGCGATGAGCCCCCGCTAATCTCGCCGACTGCAGCGTTTGTCGACTTTCTGAACGAGCGACCGAGGAGCGACGGAGTCGTCGTCCTGGCGTCCGGTGGTGTCACCGTCTCGATCACCCCAACCGGCAGTCCCGTCGCGGCGGACGATTCGCTACTGCCCGACAAGCTCGCGGCGAACGTCACCGACGCAGCCCCTCCGCCGGCTGCTAGCGATATCGAATTCGACGCGGTCGCGGAGTTGCCCGTGCCCTTGACCGCTCCGGAGACGGAGTTGACCCTGCCGACGCCTGACACCGCGAGCGCGGAGGCGACTGTCGAGACAGCTCCGTCCGTGCGGGCGGCGAGCAGCGTACCCCCGCGTTCACAGGTTGCCGAGGATGTGCTAACGGAAGTGACGCCTACTGTCACCGCGCTGTCGGAGATCGCCACGCCGCCGGCGCTGAACGACGATTCGTTGCTCGCCGACCGGGCCATCGAGATTGCCGATGCGTCCCCGCCCGATGCGGCGTCGGATGCCCGGCACCTGCCCCCCTCCGACACTTCGCTTCCGCCGGTTGCCCCGCTGATTGGCCTGACTCTGCCGACGATGGAGAGCGCCGAAACCACACCGGCGCACGAGTCCGCGCCCCAAGTTGCGCCGGTCATTCCCGATGCCCCTCGCCCAGCCGTCGAAGTGTTCGCCGACGCGACGATGCCGAAGGCTGTCGACCTCCCCGCGGCTGGGGACCAGTGGCAACGCGATGACGACCCCCGCGTTGATCAGTCCGTGATCACACCGCCGCCACTGATGCAGGTCGAACCGAACCCGACGACTCTGGCGATGTCGCTCGAGCCGATCGATCCGATGGCAACGATTCCGTTCGAGTCTCTGGCCCTCGAGTTGGACCTGCCGGTCGAGGAGATCGCCCCGGAAAGTCCGTACATGCAGCGGTTCGACGATGATCGACAGGAGATCGTCGAGCGCATGGGGGGGAGTGAGGAGACCGAGCGCGCCGTCGCCCTCGCCCTTCGTTGGCTCGCCGCCCATCAAAGTGATGACGGCAGATGGGACGCCGACGGGTTCGACGAAGGATGCGGCGAGTGCGGCGGGGAAACACAGATCGCGGCTGACAACGCTCTCACGGGGCTGGGTCTGCTCTGCTTCCTCGGCGCCGGGCACACTCACACGAGACCCGGCCCCTACCGCGAGAACGTGCAACGCGGTCTGAACTGGCTGGTCGCGCAGGAAGGGTCAAACGGCGATCTTCGCGGCAAGGAGACTATGTACAGCCAGGCGATCGCCACCATCGCGATCTCGGAAGCGTACGCTATGACGGGTGACAGCCGACTGGCCGGACTCGTCGAACGGGCGGTCGACTACATCCACCGGGCGAGAAACCGTGACGTCGGCGGGTGGCGGTACGACCCTGGACAGGCCGGCGACACATCCGTGCTCGGGTGGCAGGTGATGGCACTCAAGAGCGCCAAAATGGCTGGGATCGAGGTGCCCTCGCGTTCCTTCGACACCGCCCGGGCATGGCTCGATCTGGTGAGTCCCCGCAATCACCCCGGACACTACGCCTACCAACCGGGCCACGAGCCCACGCCGAGCATGACCGCCGAGGGCATGTTTACTCAGCTTCTGGTCGGGCTCGACCCACGACATCCGCGGATGAGGGCCTCGGCCGACTTCATCCTGCAGCATCTTCCGGACTGGGAGTCGGACCCAAACACGTACTTCTGGTACTACGCCTCGCTTGCCCTCTTTCAGCAGCAGGGTGAAGCGTGGGAGATCTGGAACGAGGCCGTGACCGAGGAACTCGTCGAGCACCAGCGAAGTGACGGACGTGCAACGGGAAGCTGGGATCCGGTCGACGAGTGGGCCCGGGTCGGCGGACGCGTCTACCAGACCGCACTCTGCACGCTGATGCTCGAAGTCTACTACCGATACCTGCCACTCTATTCGCTCGGCGGCGCGGACAAACTCACCGACGTGGTCGTGCCCGATGGGATGACCGGTATCCTTCGCGGTGTCGTCACCGACTCCTTCACCGGCCGACCGCTGCCGGGTGCGACCGTGCGACTCGACCTGCCCGACGGGGCCACGGTCAAGACCGCTGCGGACGTGGAGGGGCATTACGCACTACTCGCCCCCCAGGTTCCGGAGTTCTTCGCACTGTCCGCCTCGCTCGAAGGTTACGTCCCGGACACGGTAAGTGTCGAGCGAGAACGGCTCGAGAGCGGAACGCTCATGGTCGATTTCGAGCTCGAACCCGCGGGCAGGGCAACGCTCGTTACCGAGGCCATACCCGACGTCCACCATCTTGGCGACAACCGCTTTGACGGTCGGATCAACAGTCAGTTTCAGAAGGAATCGGAGGGGTCGAGCTTCGCGGCGACGTTCGAGCTTGCAGCCGATCAGCTTCCGCCTCATCACAATCGCGCCGAGGTCGTGCTTCTCGCCAAAGGCGTGCAACGGCGGCACAGCATCTTCATTAACGACAATCTGCTCGACGACCGCCTGGACGACGCCCCAAGCGACGGCAGCTTCGGCGAGTTCGTGGTTTCGTTCGACGCGTCATACTTGAAGGCCGGAGAGAACGCCGTAAGGATCGTCGCCAAGCCTAGCGATACCGACATCGACGACTTCGAGTTCGTAAACGTGCGAATCCGCCTTTCACCGTGAGCCAGGGCGGCGGACTCCGTTGGGCTCGCCTACGCCCCGCCTTTTCGCGACTTGCGGATGTCGTCTGCTCGCTTGATTCCGGATTGGTAAAGCGTCTGAAACTCATCGCCGGAGATACTTAGCGCCGAGGCGATCCGCACGAGCACGTCGCGTTCCTCCACGCTGATCTCGCCGTCGATGCGGGCCTGGGCGACGAGCAGCTCGAACGCACTCCCGGCCTTCTCCTTCGATCTGATGAGGATGTTGTCGGCGATGGAATCGTCCGTGGCCGCCGCCTCCAGCATCGCGTCGAACGAGGCCTGGCCGACGCCCACACGCCGGGCGAGTCCCTGAATAACGCCCTTCTCACTTCGCCGCAGCTCGCCATCAGCCATAGCGACCGCAAGGGCCGCCCGCAGCAACTCGAGATCCGCCATCGTTCCCATAGAACACCTCCACAACAGGACGCCGATCGGTTGATTCACGTTTGGACAGTTCATTGTACACGCGGGGGAGTGTATCGAACATGCCCACGCAAGCGTGGGCATGGCACCCGGCGTGGGCGTGGCACCCGGCGTTGTTGGGTTTGATTGGGTTCGTTCTTTCAGGTGAAACCTCGTTTTCGATAGCGCAAGGACCGAAAATTGGGTTCGTTTCGTCACCTTTTTTTGTGCGTCGAGCCCGGTATCGCCCCGAACTCTCGCTCTCAGTTCCGTCGGGCGAAGCCCGGTGTGCGTACTTGCGGCTCTCGGCGCGCACACGGTAATAAAACGTGATGGGTGATCGGCGTAAGGGGCGCAGACGAGAGTGCGCGGTGGGTTGTATGGTCACCGGTTGAAAACCGGTGCCACACCGTCGAGCAGAGGTCGACCTGCTGTTCTATCGCGTGGGACGGCCGGCGGGGACGCCGGCCGCTACCGCGCGAGGATGGGGTACGCGCGCCGCTCGAGATCCCGTTTTGTGGGGCGCGTAGTACGGTCCACACTTGCGTGGCCATGCTGGGCGTCGAAAGAGCATGCCCACGCAGGCGTGGGCATGGCACCCGGCGAAGAGCCCGAGCTGCTGCTCCTTGATTCGGTCCTCCATGTCGCCACGCGCCGTGTACCGTTCGTCGTAGATCGTCTCGGGGGCATCCTCCAAGTTTGTCACCACGAAGCGGCCTCCTTACCTTGGAGGATTGAGTCTTTACCAAACCCTATCATACAAGGTCAAAGGGGCCGTCTCTATGCGCAGACCACCTCACGCTCGTGAAATACCCCGGCTAGAAGAAGTTGCCCAGGAAGATGAGCAGGAACGCGATGATGGCTGTGTTGAACAAGGCCGTCGTGAAGAATGTCTGGAGGTCCACGTTTTCTCTCCTGTCAGTTTCGCACCGGCCTGCGCCGGCGCGATGTCGGTCATTCCTTTAACGGAAACGTCCTTACGGGAAGCCGCCCGGGTCGTCAAGACACCTTCGAGTGCGCCTCGCCGGGAACCAGGCCGCTACGTAGAGTGTTTTCGGTAATGCAACGGGCGTCCATGAAGTGCAACAGGTAGTCCGGCGAGCCGGCTTTGACCCCGGTGCCGCTGAGCCGAAAGCCGCCGAACGGCTGGGCGTCGACTTGCGACCCGGTGATTCGCCGGTTGATGTACAGATTGCCGACGGCGAACTCGCGCCGCGCCCGCCTGATGTGGGCCGGGCTCCGGGAGAAGAGCCCCCCGGTCAGGGCGTAGCAGGTGCTGTTGGCGATTTCCAGGGCTTCGTCGAAGTCGCCCGCCCGGATTACAGCCAGGACGGGCCCGAAGATCTCCTCTTGAGCGATGCGGGCATCCGGTTTGACGTCGACGATCACAGTCGGAGCCACGAAGTAACCGTCAACGCACGCTCGCGGCAAGTCGGCCTGCACGAGCACTCGCCCTTGGCGGCGCCCGAGCTCGATGTACTTCTGAATCCGTGTGCGGGCGGTGTCGTCAATCACCGGTCCGACGATCGTCGAAGGAGCCTCAGCCGGACCGATGATGACACTCTCCGTCGCGTCGCGAAGGCGAGCGCACAGGGTTTCATAAACGCCGTCGAGGACGATGAGCCGGCTGCAACTGCTGCACTTCTGTCCGGCGTAGGCGAAGGCCGACTCGATGATCGCCTGGACAGCGCCGTCGAGATCGGCGTCGTCATCGACGATGATCGCGTTCTTTCCGCCCATTTCGACGATCATCTTCCGGATGAAACTTTGATCCGGTCTCACGTTGGCCCCGTTGCGGATTACGCTCGTTCCCACGTCGCGTGAGCCGGTGAAAGCCACCACGTGTACGTCACCGTGCTCGACGAGATACGACCCGGCGACGTCCCCCGCACCGGGTACGAAGTTGACGGTCCCGTCCGGCGCCCCGGCGTCCTGCAGAATCTCGACGAGTTTTCCGGCGACGACCGACGCCTGCCTCGCGGGTTTGATCACGACGGTGTTCCCGGCTGCCAGAGCGGCGCTGGTCATCCCCGTGAGAATCGCCGACGGAAACGCCCAAGGAGAAATCACCGCGCAAACACCCTTGGGCGAGTAGGTGAGCATGTTGTCCTCGCCGGGGATGTTCCGCAGGCGAGGTCGGGCCTCGATCCGCTCGATCTGCTCGGCGTAGTAGCGGCAGTGGTCCACCGCCTCGGTCACATCGGCATCAGCTTCCGCCCAGGGCTTGCCGACCTCGAGGACCATCGTGGCTGCCAGCTCGAAGCGGCGCATCTCCATTCGATCGGCAACGCCGCGAAGAAGCGACGCCCGCTGCACAGCCGGGGTGGCTCGCCAGGCTTGCGAGGCTTTGTAGGCTGCGGCGACTGCGCGATCCACGTCGGCCGTCGTAGCCTGAGCGACCCTGCCGATCGACTCGGACGGGTCCGACGGATTGTGGGAGGTGAACCATTCCTCGGTCGAGACGTGCTGACCGTCGATGACAAGCGGGTACTCTCGACCCAACTCGCCGCGTATATAGCCGATAGCTCCGATCATCTTCCGCCGATTGGCCAAAGACGCGAAGCTGGTGTTGGACGCGTTAGAGAATGTCGACATCGGCTCCTCCGGGTCGGTGTTTCGGTAATGTCGCGAAGGCAAGGGTTCGCTCGGTGGTCTCGTCACGGTTGGGTCAGCCAGCAACCGTTCGTGCGTTCCACGATCCTCGAAGCTCTGTTTGAGGAAGCCCTCGTTGGAAGTGTTCTCGAGCAATCGCCGGATCAGGTATCCCATGCCGGGCATGAGGTCGCCGTACGGACAGTAAACACGTACGCAACGACCCATCCGCACCATGGCAGCCTTGAGCGGATCGCCCATGCCGTAAAGCGTCTGAACCTCGTACTGCCCGGGCGTGAGGTCCAGCTCCTCCGCGGCCGTGCAGACGAAAGCGAGTGAACGGATGTTGTGGCTGGCGAATGCGGGGCGGATCAGTTCGGTGTGCTCGAGCATCGTGCGGGCCATGCGTTCGTAACAGGCGTCGGACTCCCACTTGCGAGTCCACACCGGCGGCTCAGTGTAGTTCCGCACGGCGGCTGCGGTCTCGGCGTCCCAGTAGGCACCCTTGACGAGACGTATGGCAAAGCGAGTGCCCCGACGCCGCGCCCATTCGAGCAAATCGGAAAGAGCGTGCTCGCCTTTTCTCAGATAGGCCTGGAGGACGATGCCGATATCGCACCAGTCGCGGAATTCGTCCTCGAGCATCAGGCGCTTGAACAGCTCGAGCGTGAGGTCGTGATGCTTGGACGACTCCATGTCGATGTTGACGAACGCTCCGGCCCGGCGCGCCCGGCGCAACAGCGGTCGCAGGCGTGATCCGACCTCACGAATCGCCCGATCGGGATCGATGGCGTTGAAGTGCGGATCGAGACCGGTGAGCTTGATCGAGAGGTTGAGGCGAGGCATTTGACCGCTCTCGTCCTCGTCGATCGCCGGTCTTGCAGGCCAGCGCCCAGCCAGTGGGGCAAGTTTGTCGATCAGTTCGTGATAAACCTGAGCGTAGCGGTCCGCCTGGGCGTAGCTCGTCGTCGACTCGCCGAGCACGTCGAGCGTAAACGCCATACCTTTGGCACGCAGCGACTCGAGCGTGCGGATCACGCTGGGGACGTCGAAGCCGGTGATGAAGCGCCCGGCCATTTGCGTCGCCCCGAGGCGCGCCGCGTTGCCGATGACGTCCTCCCGCAGACGGAGTAGGGGACCCTTGCCGACCGCGGCTCGAAAGACCTTCGGCAGGTCGACGCTGCGGGGGTCGAGGTACTCGGCCAGGTGCCGGGCGATCGCGCAGTTGTCGTTCAAGGACGGAAGGCAGTCGACGAACTGAAACGCTCTGGTCTGCAGCCGTTCATCGCTGCCGACGAGGCGCGTCATTCGCTCGAGCCACCAAGCTGTCTGCCAGGGGCGAGGCTTGGCGGCTTCGCAGAGTTCGAAGATCCGCAGGCCCGTCTTACGAACGCGTTGATTGAATCCGTTTGAATACATGGTGACTCACGGTGTCACGAAGTCTGCTTGTCCGCGGCTTCATCGCGGATCGCAACGACCACTCGCGGGGTCAAAAACACGAGCCAGCAGGTACGCACGGGCTTGTTCCAGATCCGCGAC
>CBDUZY010000072.1:0-9308 GCA_965371825.1 uncultured bacterium | reverse complement strand
TCACATAACCAACAGATCCCATCGGCGTCAGTGCCGCTGCGGCTGCAATTAGATTTCGCAGTGGCGGCGGGCGAACGCCGATGTTCCAGCACGTTTTGGGCCAGCGACGGGACCGGTCGGGACAAATCGCAGCGGTCCCGCCATGTGGCCGTGCCCCCGGCGGCGGTGGGTCGGCCTGACCGGTGAGCTGGTTATGCTGGCGGCGTGTCAGAAACCAGGCAGGCGCGGCCTGACGAAGGCGCAACTTGGCCGCACCGCACTTCAGGCATCGGTCTCCGCGGCGATGCTCCGCAATAGCTCCCGGAACAGGGGGTGCTGCCCGATGGGGGGCAGTAGCTCCACGTTGACCGCTCGATGGTCGGTGCGAAGGTCGTCGACCATCGGGCGAATGTTACGCTCCACGTGCCCCTCTTCCGCGAGAAACAAGGGCAGCACTCGGATGCTGGTCGCGCCTGCCCGGACGGCTTCGGAGGCGACTTCCGCGAGCGTTGGCGGCGTACACTCCATATACGCAAGCCGCACGCTTTGCTCGCCCAGGCCTGCCTGGAGGGACTCGACCACCTTCTCGACCGAGGACCGCCACTCGTCATCGTTGCTTCCGTGGGCGATTAGGATCAGCATCAGGTTTCCTTCCGGACGTCGCTGCCTGGACCTCTTAGGGTGTGCAGCGCAGGCCCGCCTACGCCTACGACAAGGACTACTACCAGGACCGCGGCCAGGACTATGACTACCTTATCTAAGGGACACGCGATTCTCAACAGGGGCTCGGGACGGTCCAACATCTGTCCGATCCGATCCCTTGGTTGCGGTGGATGCGAACAGCAGGACCGCGTATGCTGTCCGCCGACGGTTGCCGTCCAGGTTGGCTGGCGCCGTTGGCGCGGGATTCGAGGTTAGCTCGCGAGTGCGCTGATTTGCCGTGCGGTGGATTGTTCTCTGTTTCCAATCGACGCGTTTGCCGAGCGTAGCCCGGAGTCAGGATGAAGTCGCGACTGGTATGGAAGCTTAGCGCCTCGGTCATAGTGATCATGACGGCGGCAATCCTCCTCTCCGGGTATGCCAACAGCATCATCGGTGCCCACTACTCTCTCGAGTCGGCTCGGGCGTTCCTGCGGTTCGACTCTGAATCGATGATCAACGGCATCGGCCAGCTCATGATGAGTCGGAACAACGAGGGCATCAAGAACCTGATCGTCGAGATGTCCAAGGACAGCGCCGTTTACCGCGATATCCGTCTCGTTTCTCATCCGGACGGTGAAGTTGTGGCGTCCCGTTTTGGCGTCCAGGGGATCCGGCTTGACCCGGAGGATCGGGCTTGCGCGGTCTGCCATGCTCGAGGGATTCCCGCCGGCGACGAGGCGAAGATTGTCGACACCGTGATCGAAATCTCCGGAGGCGATCGGTTGCTTTCGGTAATGGCTCCGATTCTCAATGAGCCGGGATGCCGCAGCGCCGCCTGCCACGCCCACAGTGATAGTCCACCGGTTCTGGGCTTTCTTCACACCGACTATTCGCTTCAGCCAATGGATTCGATGGTCGCCGCCCGGAGAACACTCATAATCGGGTCGGTGATAGGTGCCTTGCTTCTCGGGGTGGTCGCTCTTCGGTTCATGTTCGTTCGGCTCCTGGAGAAACCCATCAACGAGCTGATCGCCGGCACGCACCGTATCGCCGCAAGCCACTTGGATTTTCGCTTCGAGGGGAAGCGCACGGACGAAATAGGAACCCTGGAGAAATCGTTCAACGCCATGGCGGCGAGGATCCAGGACCATCGCGACGAACTCCGCACCACTATGGAGTACCTGAGCGGGATCGTCGAGAACTCTCCTGACATTATTGTAACTGCGACTCCCGAGGGGTTCATCGAGACGTTCAACCGCGGGGCTGAGCGGGCTCTGGGTTACAGCCGAGTCGAGATGATAGGCCGGCAGGTCGAGACCCTGTTTGCCGATCCGCGCGAGCGTGAGGTCGCGATTGCGCGTCTGCGCGACGACGATGCCGTCAAGAACTATGAGACTCGTTTCCTTACGAAGGACGGGCAGGTCCGCAACGTCTTGCTCACCTTGGCCCATCTGCGCGACCGCGACGGAAACCCGATCGGTACGTTCGGAATCAGCAAGGACATAACCCAGGAGAAGGAGCTGCTGAGGAAACTGGTCCAATCGCAGAAATTCGCCGCAATCGGACAGGCTGTAACCGGGATTCAGCACGGCATCAAGAACATGCTCAACAGCCTCAAGGGCGGCTCCTACCTCATCCAGGTGGGGATAAAGAACAAGGATATGGAGCAGATCGGCGACGGGTCGGCGATGCTCGAGGAAGGGATCGAGCTTATCGGCGGGCTGTCGCGGCACATGCTGGACTTTGCGAAGGAGTGGAAGCTCGACCCGAAGAGAGTCGACGTCGCCGACCTCGTCTCGAAGGTTTGCGAGCTGAACCGGCAGACGGCGACCGATAGGGGGGTAACACTCCGGAGCGAGGCGGAGGACGACCTGCCGGAGGTGCTGTGTGACCCCGAGCTGCTTCACTTGGCCGTTACCGACATCCTGGTTAACGCCGTGGACGCTTGCGATTGGAAGGAATACACCTCGGAGGAGACGCCCGAGGTGACCTTGAAGAGTTCTCTGACGAGAGGCGGGAGTTCACTGCTCGTCGAGATTCGCGACAACGGATGCGGCATGACCGAGGAGATCAGGCGGAACATCTTCACGCCGTTTTTTAGCACAAAGAAGAGCCGAGGCACCGGACTGGGGTTGGCGCTGACGGCCAGAATCATTAACGTACACGGAGGAGAAATATCCGTGGAATCGGAGCCCGATCGCGGGACGGTGTTCCGTATAAGGCTTCCGATAGACGGTTCGAAAGACAATTGGGAGGCAGCTAATGGCCAGGCAGGTTCTCGTAGTTGACGACGACCGAAATGCAGTGAAGTACCTTTCCGCGGTGCTGAGCGAGCACGGATACGATCCGGTTCCCGCTTACGACGGTAGTGAGGGATTGCAGAAGATCAGGCAGGCCAAGCCCGATCTCATCGTCCTGGACGTGATGATGCCAAAAAAGTCGGGGTTCGTACTCTTCAAGCAGTTGAAGATGGACGAGCAATTCAAGGACATTCCCGTTCTCATGCTCACCGGCGTCGCCGGAGTCCTTGAGGAGCTTGAGGGGAACAAAGACGAGTCTTTCGAGAAGCCCTACGACAGCCTCCGGGTCGCTCTGAAGAACAAGGTCCGGGAGCTGCGCGAAGAAGGGCTCGTCAAGCCGGAGATGTTCATGGACAAGCCGGTGGACCCCGATGCATTCATCGCCAAGGTAGAAGAACTGCTTAGTGCGTGACGGCGCGGGTCTTGAGAACGCGACCAGCGGGTAACGTGCGAGTTTGGAGGAGCGTCAGGGCACTCTCGGAGACCATCTTTCGGGACGGATACGGGATTAGCGTGGAAGAACGAACGATCTCCCGCTGTATCTTTCGAGGTGGCGTGAGACGCCTCGATTCCGTGGCGCAAGTTGCCGGTAAGCTCACGAACAACCGCGCTTTTTATAGAGGGGTAACTCTTGCCACGCCTCAAGAGACTGGTCCTCCATCGGCTGATGGCGTACTACCGACTTCTTCACAACTGGACAGCTAAAGATTCAGTGCGCACTGTAACGAGCGCGAAGATCGGTGAGGCGTTGGACATTGACCCGACGCAGGTCCGAAAGGACCTCGCAGGGATCGGTGTGGTCGGCATGGGGCGCGTCGGGTTCGACATGTGTGAAATCTGTCGGTCGATAAGGCACGAACTGGGCTTCGACCGTGAGTACGAAGCCGTCCTGATCGGCGTTGGGCACCTCGGAGGGGCGCTTCTAGCTTACTCCGTCTTCGGTCGCTACGGCCTGCGGATCGTCGCGGCCTTCGACCACGACAAGCGCAGGGTCGGCGGGAAGGTCGGCGGGGTTGTTGTCAGGCCGATGAGCACCTTGAAGCCGTTCATGAAGCGGCGGCGGATCCGCGTAGCCATTCTAACCACTCCCGTCGAGGAGTCGCAGCTTGTGACGGATCGCGTGGTCTCCGCCGGAGTGAAGGCGATTTGGAACTTCGCTCCGACGCAGCTAGTGGTGCCTCCCGGTGTTTTGGTTCGGAACGAGCACATCTCCCGAGGTCTATCTGAGATCGCTTATCATCTTCGTCGCTAGAGCGCCCTGGTCTGGTCCGGCATATTCTTTCCGGCCGTTCGAAGCTCCCAACTTCCAACCGTGGCGAATGATGGGGCGCCCCGGTCTTGCGTAAAAACGTGAAAAATATCTCGAAAAGGTCGCGGCCGTCGCCGATGGCTAAACGTGATAGTTATCTCAAGAGGCCTTGACACCGGATTCCGGCCCGGTAGTCTGGCGGTGCGGAGAGGGGGAAACGGCGTTTTCGGTCTCCGAATCAGCCTCGCGTTCGCGGGAGTGGGGGCGTGTTGTGCCCTTTCTGTGAGCCGGATCAGCCAGCGCGGACCATCATAGATTCACTGTAGACTCACTTGACCGAAGCGGTTCCACACACGGCGGCACGGTGGACGGTCCGGGTGCACGTTCATGTCGTGACCTGATGCTGGATGCGGGAGGCGGGTGTGGTCGACCGCAAAACGTGAAAAAAATCTCGCTAAACCGATTGTCCAGCATGTGTTTTGCCAGGGAAAACGGTGTGGAGGCGGACCGCGCACCTGCACCTGCGAAAGCCACCCGTTCGAAAGGTGCAGTCGGCGGTCCAACTTGAGCGTTCGAAACTAAGCGCCGCTGGCCCGAGGATCTCGGTGCGGACGTGCGGCTACGGGTACAGCCAGGTTCCCGAAGACGTCCTATTTGACCAGAAAGGGAGGATGAACATGCCGAGTTTTGTAATTCCGGACAAGTGTGACGGGTGCAAGGCGCTGGACAAGACGGCCTGCCAGCATATTTGCCCCAACGACCTCATGGTGTTGGATAAGCAGACCATGAAGGCCTACAACCAGGACGCGTCGATGTGCTGGGAGTGCTACAGCTGCGTCAAGATCTGCCCGACGCAGGCGGTCGAGGTCCGTGGTTATGCAGATTTCGTTCCGCTGGGGGCGAGTGCGACGGCGATGCGGAGTAGCGAGGACATCCTGTGGACGATCCAATTCCGCGACAAGGACATAAAGCCCAAGCGCTTCAAGTTCCCGATTCGCAAGGGTGTCGCTGAGGGCAAGGCCCAGCCGTTCGATCTGTATCCGACGGGCGACGACGATCTGAAGAGCCCGACGCTCATGTGCGAGCCTGCAGGGCTGAACACCGAGTTAGGGCCGGTCAAAATGGACAAGATTCCAACGCTGTAGTCGGACGGTTTGTGTGAGGTCTGTTCTCTTCGACAATCGAAGTAAGGAGATATAAGGATAATGGCGGATTTCGAGACTGTAACGGTCGAGACGGATCTGCTGATCTGCGGCGGCGGGATGGCCGCCTGCGGCGCGGCGGTGGAAGCGTCTTACTGGGCCAAGAAGAACGGTTTGAAGGTCACCGTGGTCGACAAAGCGGCGATGGACCGCTCGGGTGCGGTGGCGATGGGTCTTTCGGCAATAAACCAATACGTGGACCTCAACAGCGGTAACAACACGCTGAAGGACTACGTTGATTACGTTCGCGACGACCTGATGGGCATCACCCGCGAGGACCTCGTGGTTAGCATCGCCCGCCACGTGGACTCGTCGGTTCACATGTTCGAGAAGTGGGGCCTGCCGATCTGGAAGGACAAGGAAGGCAAGTACGTTCACGAGGGTCGCTGGCAGTTGATGATCAACGGCGAGTCCTACAAGGTCATCGTCGCGGAAGCTGCGAAGAACGCATTGGCCGAGGCCAATGGTGAGTACTTCGAGCGCGTGTTCCTGACCCACCCGCTGGTCGAGAACGGCAAGTGCCAGGGGGCCGTGGGCTTTAGCGTCCGTGAGAACAAGTTCTACGTGTTCAAGGCCAAGGCCATGCTCGTGGCTCTGGGTGGCGCGGTTCACGTGTTCAAGCCGCGTTCGACGGGCGAGGGCTTCGGCCGCTCGTGGTACCCGCCGTTCAACTCCGGGGCGAGTGCCTTCTTCACCATCTATGGCGGGGCCGAGATGACCTGCCAGGAAGTCCGGTTCATCCCGGTCCGGTTCAAGGATGCTTACGGTCCGGTCGGTGCGTGGTTCCTCCTGTTCAAGGCGATCGCGACTAACGCCCAGGGCGGCAACTACATGCAGGATAACGCCGCGGAGCTCGAGAAGTGGCTTCCGTACGGCAAGGTGAAGCCGCGTCCGGCGAACATCCGCAACTGGCTGATGATGCTGGACGTGATGGACGGCAAGAGCCCGATCTACATGCAGACGGCCGATGCCATCAAGCGAATTGCGGACAAGGCGCCTGATGAGAAGGCGGCGAAGAAGAAGCTGAAGGAGCTCGAGGCCGAGGCGTGGGAGGACTTCCTCGACATGACGATCTCGCAGGCCATTCTGTGGGCTGCGACGAACACCGAGCCCGACAAGAAGGCTTCCGAGATCATGGCCTGTGATCCCTACTTCATCGGGTCGCACTCCGGTGCCTCCGGTGCGTGGCTCTCGGGTCCCGAGGACCTGCAGAACGATGCGACCAAGGACGAGTACTTCTGGGGCTACGCCCACATGACGACAGTCGGTGGTATGTTCGCCGCGGGCGACGCCTCCGGCGCATCGAGCCACAAGTTCTCCTCGGGCTCGCACGCCGAGGGACGCATCGCCGCCAAGGCCGCGATCTCGTACATTGTCGACAACAACGCGGCGCCCAACATCGACCAGGGTAAGCTCGACGCTCTCAAGGCCGAGATCCTAAAGCCGCTCGAGATGTTCGAGACCCACAAGGGTGCCACGACGGACCCGGAGATCAACCCGAATTACATCCGCCCGAGGCAGTTCATGTATCGTTTGCAGAAGATCATGGATGAGTATGCGGGTGGCGTTTCCGCGCAGTTCAAGACCAGCGACAAGCTGCTCGAGAAGGGCATGGAGCTGCTGACCTTCCTGCGGGAGGACGCCGGCAGTCTTGCGGCGGAGAACCTGCACGAGTTGATGCGGTGCTGGGAGAACGTCCACCGTATGTACCAGGCGGATTCCCATATGCGGTCCATCCTGTTCCGTGAAGAGACTCGTTGGCCGGGCTATTACTTCCGTACCGACAAGCCCGACATGGACAACAAGAACTGGCTCGCCTTCTGCAACTGCACTTACAACAAGGACTCGGGCGAGTGGACGATGATGAAGAAGCCTGTTAAGTACCTCACGCTGTAGAGGTCTATCGGGTGACTCGGGACCTCCGGGCGTCGCTTTGCGGCGTCCGGAGGTCCCGTCCTTCACCAGTTTTTCCGTCGGTAGTTTCCGAGCACGCTTTCGGTTTGTACGGGTTCGGCCTGGTCGGGGTAGGTTTCCAAGCCGACTTAGCGGTCGGTCTGCGTACTGAGTGTCATGATGGTGGATGTTCCTCAAACCTGTCCCCATTGCCGAGCCGGCCTGAAGAAGTGGCTAGTGCCGGAGGGGGCTACTTGGAGCGACGAGTTCTTCTTCGTCTGCTTCAACGACGACTGCTCGTTCTATAAAGAGGGATGGGAGTGGATGAGGGAGCAGTTCCGCCAGGAGGCGTCATACCGCTATATGGTCAACCCGAGAACCGGTGCGGAATCGCAGATCCCGGTTTGGTCGGACACGGCAACGCGCGAGATGATCGTGGAGGATTGCGAGGGAGATAGCTGATGAGCGAGGACAAGCGCGAACCCCTCCCACGGGACCCGCGCCAGCAGCTCCAGGAGAAGATTCTGGCGGACCAGCCCAGGTTGGGCCCGGACGACAGTTTCAAGTTTGCCTGCCACCCAGGCGTGTCGTGTTTCAACGAGTGCTGCGGCGACGTCAACATCTTCCTTTCCCCGTATGACGTGCTTCGAATGAAGAAACGTTTGGGTATGACTTCGAGCGAGTTCCTCGAGAAATACGCGGTCATGCCCGTCCAGAAGGACATGCGGACGCCAGTCGTCATGCTGAAGATGAAGGACGACGAGGCCAAGACATGTCCGTTCCTCGCGGAAGGTGGATGCGGGATTTACTCGGATCGGCCTTGGCCTTGTCGCATGTATCCTCTGGGGTTGGCGGCGCAGAAGGACACGCCGGACGGCTGGCGCGGCGACAGGTTCTACTTCCTGCTCAAAGAAGAGGTGTGCAAGGGGCACGCCGAAGCGAAGGAGTGGACGGTCGGCGAGTGGTTCGAGAACCAGGGGATCGATGAGTACGACCTGTGGGGCGAGCAGTTCAAGGAGCTGACCCTTCACAAGTTCTTCGAGGACGAGGGCGCCCTGTCCCCGCAGCGAATGCAGATGTTCTTCACGGCGTGCTACGACCTGGACAAGTTCCGCGAGTTCGTGTTCGGCAGCACGCTGCTCGAGCGATTTGACGTGGATGAGGATTTCGTCGACGAGATGCGCTACGACGACCAAGGGCTTCTTCGCTTCGCCTTCCTCTGGCTACGGTTCAGCCTGTTCGGTGATGACACCGTGAAGGCGAAAGCGGAAGTGATGGAGGCATTCAAAGGGAAGCTCGACAAGCGAGAGCTGTTCGACAAGAAGTCGTCCAAGGGCAGCGAAGAGGAAGCACGATGAGCGGAAACGGCACGAAGGGCAAGGTCCTCGTGATCGGTGGGGGAATCAGTGGCGTGACGGCGGCCATTGAGGCTGCCGAGGCGGGGTGTGAGGTCGTTCTGGTCGAGAAGAACGCTTTCTTGGGCGGTCGAGTGGTGCGCATGCACCAGTATTTCCCCAAGCTCTGCCCGCCGACGTGCGGTTTGGAGATCAACTTCCGCCGGATCAGGACGGGTTCGGGGATCAAGTGTTATACGCTTTCGCAGGTCGAGAAGATCACAGGTGGGCCGGGACAGTACAAAGCGACCATCCGGCGCGATCCGCGGGGCGTCAACAACAAGTGCACGGCCTGCGGTGAATGCGTCGATGCCTGCCCCGTGGAGCGACCTGACGAATTCAACTTCGGGATGAGCAAGACCAAGGCGATTTATCTGCCGTTCGAGGCCGCGTACCCTTTGCAGTTCGTGATCGACCAGGAGGTCTGCCCGGGCGCCGAATGCGGCAAGTGTCTGCCGGCGTGCAAGTACGACGCCATAGAGTTCGACACGAAACCGGAGACGTTCGAGGTCGAAGTTCAGGCCGTGATCTGGGCAACAGGATGGGAGCCGTACGACGCGGGGAAGATCGAAGGGCTGGGATTCGGCACGTACCCGAACGTGATCACCAACGTCATGATGGAGCGCATCGCGGCCGCAAACGGGCCGAC
>CBDUZY010000071.1:0-9405 GCA_965371825.1 uncultured bacterium | reverse complement strand
CGCCCCTACGGGGCTTGGACGCCGTTTTTCGCCATGCCACGGGTTGAAACCCGTGGCTACATGCCTTCGCCCCTGCCGGGGCTTAGGAGGGTTGCATACATGACGCGGCGTTTGGCAACGACAACCTGGATACCACGCTGACTTGTGTAGAACAACGAGGGCTCGCGCCCGGTGCTCTGACCCGGCGCCGCTCGCCAATCCCCCGCGGGCGCCGCCCGCAGTTTCGGATGTAACGGTGCACTAGTCGTCGTATCGTAGTTCCCCGGCTTCTGTCCGAAAATGAACCGGCTCCGCGCCCGCCGCCTATCCGACCTCGCGTTTCTGGAAGAGTGCAATAGCGATGGCGAGGATCGCCGTCGTTAACAGAGCTGCGTAACCGGTGACGTAGCCCACGTAAGCCATGGTAACCGTCGTCTCTTCCGACCCGGTGTTCAGGCCGTCTATC
This sequence comes from uncultured bacterium, assembly GCA_965371825.1. Classification (GTDB taxonomy): domain Bacteria; phylum Planctomycetota; class Phycisphaerae; order UBA1845; family UBA1845; genus JAJRUK01. The sequence goes on along the minus strand of CBDUZY010000071.1, from coordinate 8,960 downwards.
ACCCAGAACGGACCGAGGTTGGGCACGATGTGATAGCCGACGGCGGCGATGGTGGACGTCTCCCCGTATTGGCCCAGGGCGTAGTCTGAAACGATGCCGACGCCGAGGACAGCCGTACAAGTGACCAGCGTCATAAGCTGGCCGAATCGGGTCGAAGCGGCGACGGCTACGGCCGCCGTCATCATCACAGCCAGGAACACCAGGTAGGCTGCGAGCACAACCTGCCCGCCGATGAAGTTGCTGCCGAACGGGATCACCTCCCAGTGTTCGTCGAGCTTCGCTACCGCCAGGACGCTTACGGTCAACATCGGCGTTATGAAGGCGATAGCGGTCGTCGGGAAATCGGTGCCGTAGAAGTAGTTCCAGAACGCCGCCGCCGCCATCGACAGAAAGAGGCTGCCAAACCCGAGGGCCAGGACGGGGGCGTCCCACGGATCGCTGGTGTTCTCCAACACGCCGTGGCGCTCAGCGAGCACGAACACCAGGAAACACAGGTAGAAGGCCACGATCAGGGCTGCCCAGAGCCCCGCAAACTTGCCCAGAATGAAGACCGGGCGACTCACAGGTTTAGAGATTACCGTCAGAACCGTCTTGTTCTCGATCTCCCGGCTGATCACCCCTGAGGCACTGAACGCGGACAAGAACAAACCGCTCATCAGCAGCGTAGATAGTCCAAGGTCCAGGAGGAGCTTGTCGTCGTCATCGAGGGTGAAACCGGCGAGCGAGACGTTCAGGATGAGCAGGGCGGCGGTTGAGAGCAGGATCACCCCGTAGATCGGCTGGCGGATTGTCTCGACGAGGGTGTTACCGGCTAAGGCTAGAAAGCGTTGGACCATATGACGACCGTCGTTATCCCGGCAGCGGCTCGCGTCGGGCGATCCGGAAGATCGCTTCTCGCTCTCATCGCCGGCCCTTATGTTGGCACTTGCCTTCGGTTAGTGTAGGCTTCCGCCGCGACGCAGCAAGCGCCACCTTCGTCCCAATCGAGGCGGAACGTGGGGCGACTACAACATCGGTACGAATCGCGACGGCAAGAAGTTCAGCGGTTTGGTCGGCACGGTGGAGCGGTCTGGCTGGCAAGATGGAGCGCTCGGTCGCGGGTCAAAGGTCGCCATGCTAGAGATTTGGTGAGTGAGGTTGGGTTGAGGACAAGATGACGGAAGCGAACAAGCCCGACGATCGCCACGCACAAGTTGTCGCCGCTTTCGGCTTCGTGCTTCAACTTGCCTCTCTGGGCACCCTCGTCGGTCTGGCGATCTGGTCGAAGTCTGACGCCATCTGGGCACTCGCCCGCCTCGTCATGGCCGGGCTGCCGATCTGGTTCATCTTGCTTCTGGTCTTCAAACAGTCCCGGAAAGTCAGCGCCGAGAAGCTCGAGACGGCTGAGCTTAGAAGGGCTCAGGCGGAGGGGACCAGCGACGCCCTGTTCGAGCTGGATGACGAAGCTCTGCTCTTGGAGCAGAATCGCCTCCGTTGGATGCTGCGCTGGTTGCTACCGTCGGTGACGGTGATCGTGTCGCTGTTCTTCCTGATCGGGCACCTCGTCGGTTGGGGTTGGTCGTTCGATACGGCATTCGCCACGGACGGTCTGCGGCGAACCGACCAGCCGACGCTCATCATGTGGTTCATCGCAGGCGTCGGGTTCCTCAGTTTCCTCTACTCCCGTGTTGCGATCGCCGATTCCCGGATTCCGAACTGGAGACTCCTTCGGGCGGGTGCGACGTGCATGTCGGCCAACGCCCTGGCATGCCTGTGCCTGTTCTTCGCTTTGATGGCCGGCACCGCTCTGGGCTGGGCGGAGCCTCTCTTTGCCTATATCGTGCGCGTCGTACTTTTCGTCTTGGGCATAGAGCTAGCCGCGAACTTCATTTTCGACTTCTATCGGCCGCGAACCCCCGGCCTCGTGCCACGCCCTTCGTTCGACAGTCGTCTTCTCGGGCTGATCGGCGATCCGGGTGGGATCGCAAAATCGATAGCCGACGCAATCAACTACCAGTTCGGCTTCGAAGTCAGCTCCACCTGGTTCTATCAACTGCTGCAGCGCTGGCTGTTCCCCATCATGGTGTTCACGTTCATCGTCGTGTTAGCGCTTAGCAGCGTAGTGATCGTGGACGCCGACGAGCAGGTCCTCATAGAACGATGGGGCAGCCTCGTTAACACTCCGGCTACCGTGCATGGCCCCGGCATGCACTTCAAATGGCCCTTCCCCAAGGACATCGTCTACCGGGCGCCCGTGAAGCGTGTGCGTGAGTTGGTCATAGGCGAGGCCAGCGAGGAGGAGAAGGACGACAAGAAGGCGATCCTCTGGACCGAAGCGCACGAGTACGTGCCGGAGTTGATGCTTCTGGTCGCCGCGCCCAGGCACGGATCGCTCTCCTCGCAATCTCCGACGCCTCGCGACACCGGATCGCGCGTCGACGCGGCCGAGAGCGTACCGGTGAACCTCCTGAAAATCTCGGTGCCGATCGAGTACCGGGTCAAGGACATCGAGAAGTACCTCCACAGGTACGAAGACCCCGTGAAGGTCATGGAGGCGATCGCGTATCAGCATCTGACCGAGTACGGGGCCCGCGTGGACATCGACGAGTTGATGGGTCCGGGACGCGAGGCGCTCAACGAAGAGCTGAACGACTACCTCCAGAAGCGCCTCGACGACCTCGATACGGGAATCGAGATTGTCTTCGCCGGTATTCGCGGAGCGCACCCGACCGCCGAGAAGGAGGTCGCGAAGGCCTTCCAGGGGGTCGTGACGGCCCAAACCCAGAAGTCGGCGACCATCAACGCCGCCGAGGGAGAGGCCCGCAAGATTCTCACCGCTGTCGCCGGCACAGAGACCAGGGCGAAGACGCTGAACGACGCGATCCGCGCCTGGGAGCGACTGCAAGCCGATCCCGATACCGAGCAAGAGCAGCTGATTGAGGCCTGGCAGGGCGTCGACGACCTGTTGATCGGCAACCCTAAGAAGGGGATTCCGCCGCTGAGCGGCGAGGCGGCGGCGCGAATCTCGGACGCCAAAGCCGGTGCAAGTCGCCTCATAAGCGAAGCGTCCGCCAAGGTTCGGGCGTTCAAGACCGAGGTTATCGCCTTCCAGGCGGCGCCCGAACTGTATAAGCAGCGAAAGATGTTGGAGATTTGGTCCGGCTTGGACGCCGTCAGGAAGTATCTAATCGATGGCGACCCCGAAGAGGTGATCATCATTTACGACACCCAGCAGGAGGCCGGGCTCGACCAGATCCTCAGCGAGGGGGTCAAGAAGGAGCGCGACAAGCAGCGCAATTAGCAGGCCTCGATGCAGGAGTTAGGCTGTCATGAAGAACATAGGCACGATTGCGGCCGCGGCGTTCCTCGCCGTCGTGCTCGTGTTGTACATGTGTACGTTCCAGGTGCGGTTCACGGAGGTGGCGATCAAGAAGACCTGGGGTGAGCCGGACGCCCACGCCATCGACCAACCCGGCCTCAAGTTCAAATGGCCCGCACCGATCCAGAGCTACGTCAGGTACGACAAGCGCATTCGCCTGCTGGAAGATCGGACCGAAGAAACGCGCACCATGGACGGCAAGAACCTGGTCCTGACGACGTTTACGCTCTGGAGGATCGCCGACCCATCGACCTTCCACACGAACTTCCCCGAGCCGGGCGGTGTGGAGGAGGGCGAACGCAAGCTGCGAACTACGGTAGTCACGCACAAGCACGCCGTGGTCGGACAGCGGTTGTTCGACGAGTTCGTCTCCACCGACCCGAAGCGACGCAAACTGCGCGAGATCGAGGTTGAGATTCAAAAACACGTTGCCCAGGACGTGCGGGAAGAGCTCGGGATCGAGGTCGTGGGGTTCGGCATCAAGAAGCTCGGGCTCCCGGAGTCGGTCACGAGTGCCATATTCGACAGTATGAAGTCGCACGAGCAGGCCAAGGCCGCCCGCTACATCGCCGAAGGTGATGCCCGTGCGGCGGACATCCACGCGAACGCCAAGGCGATCGAGGAACGGATCATCTCGGCTGCTCAGCGTAAGGTCGACCAGATCGAATCCGAGGCCCAACGAGTGGTGAGTTCCTACTACAAGGAGTTCGAGGATCACCCGAAGTTGCAGATATTCCTCGACAAGCTGCGCACCGTGGCTGAGGCGTTGAGGTTCCGGACGACGTTGATACTCGATACGAAACAGTCTCCTTGGGATGTGTTTGACGAGGACGCCCGTGAGCAAGTTCGCCCGACCTCGTCGCAATAGGTGTGCGAGTCGCGGCCGACTGACCGGCGCGGTTCGACGTGGACGGAGTTGTTCGATATGACGGACAACGGTGATCAAACGGCAGAAAACAGCGATCATTCTCATCGTGACCCGGCTGTGACCGAGGCGCCGCTGGATGCGGCCAACCAGTCGCTGGCGGATGCCCTGCGGGCCAGCTTCCGCATCCTCAAGGGCATCATGTTGGTGCTGGTCGTCCTCTATCTGATCTCCAATGTGCGACGTGTGGACAGCCACGAGGAAGCCCTCGTCCTCCGGCTCGGCACCCTTAGGCCGCACGTCTATCAAGCGGGTCTGGTCTGGGCGTTCCCCTTCCCGATCGACGAGATCGTTCCTCTGCCGACCAAGAAAAGCAACGATCTAATCGTCGAAAGCCACACGTTCAAACGTCGGCCGGAAGAGATTGGTAAACCGCTTTCCTTCATAAGCCGCGGCTCACGGGGCCTCAATCCGGCACTCGATGGGGCGCTGCTCACAGCCGACGCGGGGCTTGTCCACGTGACTTGGAAGGTTACGTACAAGATCGACGACGTACGCAGCTACGTGTCGAACTTCGTCAGCGACAAGCTCGAAGCAGCCGAGGACTTGCTACGAACGCAGATCGAAACGGTCGGCATACACGTGGCGGCCGGCATGACCGCGGAGGAGATCGTTCGCACACGGGTCGACTACGTACAGACGGAGATGGTCCACCGGGTCAACGAGCGTCTGGCGGCGCTCGACAGCGGACTTGTCGTCACCCGCATCGAGATGTACGAACCGACCCCGCCGATCCCCGTGCGCGGTGCTTTCGACAACACGCAGCGGGCCGAGAACGCCAAGCAGAGCAGGATCCACGCGGCGGAGCAGGGAAGAACCAAGACCCTTAACGAAGCCGCCGGCGCCGTTCACGAGGAACTTGTAGCTCTTTTGGACGACATCGAACGCATCGAGCGAATGAATCCCGACGGGGCCACCGGTACCAGCGCGAAGGTGCTCACCGAGCTTCGCGCCGAACTCGACGACATGCTCGAAGACAGGGTCGAGGGGCGGGCCGGGCGCATGATGAAGGACGCCGGCAGTTACCTGTCCGTCGTCGTCGGGCGCATTCAGGGAGATGTCGAGCTCTACAGGACGCTGGTGCCGGAGTACGAGCGCAACCCCGCGCTGCTCATCGGTCGACTGTGGGAGCAGACCAGTCAGGCGATCATGAATCATCGCGGCGTGACCAAGATCATGCGCCCGCCGGGAACCGAGTTTTGGCTCCACGTCGGCGTCGATCCCGAGCAGGCCCGCGTGGAAGAAGTCGACCGGCTGAAGAAGAAGGAGTTTGATCCCAGCAAGCTGCGCCCGCAGCGTATGGTCCCGGTCGGGCCGGACTACGATTAACCGAAGGATCAGTGATGTGGGAGGCGGCGCGGGCCGAGTTCGGGCACGCGCGGCAGTGCGCCCGTTTCCTTGTGAGTGTTCTTGATGGTTGTGCAAACGCTTCCCGTAGTACACACAGCCGGGCTCTGCAAGACGTTTCGTGATTTCTGGCGCCGCCCGCGCGTCGAGGCGGTAAAAGACCTCAACCTGGAAATCCGTCCGGGCGAGGTGTTCGGATTGCTAGGGCCCAACGGATCGGGCAAGACCACAACCATCAAGATGTTGCTCGGTCTGCTTTATCCGACACGGGGGAGGATTTCCCTGTTCGGCAAGGCCCCCACCGACGTTTCCGTGAAGGCCCGGATCGGGTTTCTACCGGAGGAGTCGTATCTCTACCGGTTTCTCGTCGCCCACGAGACGCTCGATTACTACGGCCGGTTGTTCCGCCTTCCCCGGCGCGTCCGCAAGGACCGATCCGACCGACTGCTCGACATGGTCGGTTTGCGACACGAGGCCAAGCGCCGCGTGGGTGAGTACAGCAAGGGCATGGCGCGGCGCATCGGGCTCGCCCAGGCACTGATCAACGACCCCGAGTTTCTCATTCTCGACGAACCCACAGCGGGGCTCGATCCGATCGGAGCACGTCAGATCAAGGACGTAATCCGATCGCTCGGCGACAAGGGCAAGACCATTCTCCTGTCGAGCCACGTTCTCGCGGACGTGGAGGACGTGTGCGATCGGGTGACCATCCTCTACGGTGGTCAGCAGCGGGCCGCCGGTGAGATCGGCGAACTGCTCCGGCGAAGCGACGTCACGCAGATTACAGCGCCGCGACTTTCCGAAGACACGGTCAATCAACTTCGGGATCTCATCGCCCGGCTCGAGAAGCGGGATATTCTCGAAGTATCAAACCCCAGAGTGAAGCTCGAGGACTTCTTCTTGAAGATCGTGGAGGAGGCGCAGGCGGCGAACATCCGAACGTACGGCGCCCGAAAAGGCGGCGAGGTTCCCGATTTCCTCCAAAAGGCAACGGAGTCGACGATGGAGGAGGTTGTCGAGAGCCTGGTCGAGGCTTCATCGCACCGCCTCGAGCGGGTGGATACGGCCGACCTTCCGCCACGGGACGCGCGGGCGGAGCCTTCGCGCGAGATCATCGAGCAGTTGCTCGGATCAGGTAAGTCCGAAGGCTCTGATGACCAGGTCGAGGCCGCCAAGCAGCAGGTGCCGGACACCGCGCCGGAGTCTCTACACAAGAAGCGGGTCGCGGACGGGGGCGTGATCGACGCACTTCTGGGCCCGGACGACAAGGAGACACCCAAAGAGCCGGACGAAAAGCCGTGAGCAAGACGTGGGCCATCGCACGTCTGATGATCGCCGAGGGTATTCGCATGAAGATCGCCCTGGTCTTCATCGTACTCATAGGGATGGTGGTCTTGGGGCTGCCGTTCTCGATCACCGGCGACAGCTCGCTCACCGGCGCGGTGCGGAGCTTCATGTCCTACGGACTGACCGCCACGGGCGTCCTGCTCGGAATGCTCACCATCTTCATGTCCCGATCGCTCTCCGACGAATTGGTTAACCAGCAGATCTTCCTTGTCATGACCAAGCCGATCCCGCGATGGCAGTACATCGTCGGCAAGTGGCTGGGAATGACCATTCTCAACGCGGTGTTTCTGGCATCGTCCGGGCTGATCATCTACGGCATGGTCTATTACATCAGGCACACGCACCCCACGATCGACGATCGGTATGACCTCGCGGAACTCGAGAACGAAGTGTTGGTCGCCCGTCATGCCCTGAAGACCAAGCTGCCGGATTTCAGGGAGGACGCGGAGCTGGAGTTCGAACGGAACGTCGAGGAAGGCCGCTACGCCAATGTGCCCAACTTCGATCCGGAGAAGGAGAGAACTCGGCTCGCCAAGAAGCACGAAGCACGGTGGCGTGTCGTCGGACCGCTCAATGCCCGTGTCTTCGAGTTCGAGAACGTGCTGTGCGATCGCTCGCCCGAGAAGTGGATTCAGCTTCGTTACAAGACCGACGTGAGCGGGTATCCGTCGGACGAGATTTTCCGGGCCGCGTGGGTCTTCGGCGATCCGTTCAAGGCGACGCCGGAGTACTCGAGCAGAACAAGGCATATGGTCGGGCGCTATCACACGATCCGTGTGCCCGCCGATGCGGTGGCCGAGGACCACACGTTACTGGTGCGTTTCTATAACCGAAACCCGTTCGAGGGAGAGGCCCAAGCCGCCAACGTCATCGATTTCCGCGCATCCGAACCGGTCGAGGTCCTGTTCATCGTCGGCTCGTTCGAGTGGAACTTGGTGCGGCTGCTCATCTTGATGCAGTGTAAGCTGATGTTCCTGGCGGCCGTTGCATTGCTGGCGGTCACAGTCTTCTCATTCCCCGTCGCCTGCTTGGCATCGTTCACCGTGTACGTGCTTGCGGGGACGCGAACCTTCATTCTCGAATCTCTGGATTTCGCGTCGGACGATTTCGCGGGTATGTTCTCTTCACTGAAGGAGTTTCTCGTGCAGTCCATCATCCACGTGTATGGGCTGGTGCACTGGGTGATCCCCGACTTCGGCTACTATAGCGCGGTCGAGGACTTCGTGAACGGACGTAACGTCAGTCTCGTGTGGGTACTCCAGGGGATTACGGAGCTCGCGCTGTTGAAGACCGCGTTGTTGCTTGGGATAGCGATTCTCCTGTTCTATCGCCGCGAGGTCGCCGAGGTGTCATTCTAATCGTATAGCGCCGGGACTTGTCTCCGGTGTGAGATTCTGCGATGCCCCAAACACTACACCACACTCTTCCCGAGCACCTGCTCGCCCGTCGAACCGCTCAACGGCGCGAGTGGACGGTCCAGTTGGTGGCCAGTGTGCTGGCCGTCGCGTGCATCGCGGCCGCGGGCTTGCTCCTTCGCCCGATAAACGAAATCCGCAAAGAGCGCCAGCTCGTCATCGACCCGAGATCGCTCGCGACGCTCCCGCCGGACATCGCACTTCTGGGAAAGCTCGGCACCTTCCGAGCACTCGCGATCGACTGGGCTGCCATACGGGCGGAGAGCATGAAGAACGAGGGCAAGGTCTACGAGGCCATGCAACTCCACAAGACCATTTGCGCCCTCGCCCCGCGATTCCCCAAAGTGTGGCAATACGCCGCATGGAACATGGCCTACAACATATCGGTCTCCCAATACACGCCCGAAGCTCGCTGGCAGTGGGTGCAAAACGGAATCAAGCTGCTGCGCGACGAGGGTTTGAAATACAATCCCAGGTCGGTGTCGCTCTACAAGGAGCTCGCCTGGATTTATTGGCACAAGATCGGCGACTTCCTCGACGACGAACATCTCAACTACAAGCGGGCCCT
>CBDUZY010000070.1:0-9535 GCA_965371825.1 uncultured bacterium | reverse complement strand
CTGGGATCACAGATCGGTGTCAAGGCGGGGCACCTGTTCCTGCAATACGAGGGCTTCAACCCCAGCGGCAGCTTCAAAGACAACGGCATGACCGCCGCGTTCAGCATGGCCGCCAAGCTCGGCAGGTCGCGCGTCGCCTGCGCTTCCACCGGCAACACGAGTGCGTCGCTGGCCCTGTTTGCGCGAAAAGCCCGCACGCACGCGGGCGATCCGATGCAGGCGATCGTCTTCGTCGGCGCCGGCAAGATCGCCTTCGGCAAGCTCGCCCAGGCGCTCGACTATGGAGCGCGGACGATCCAGATCGAGGGCGATTTCGACGCGTGCATGAAACTCGTTCAGGAGGCAGCCGACCGCCTCGCTCTCTATCTCATGAACTCGGTCAACCCGTTCCGCCTCGAAGGGCAAAAGGCGATAATCTATCGCATCCTCGAGGGGCTCGATTGGGAGGTTCCCGACTGGATCATCGTGCCCGGTGGGAACCTCGGAAACAGCAGCGCCTTCGGCAAAGCTCTCATTGAGCTGCGCGAGCTGGGGCTTATCGACCGGATGCCGCGCTTGGCGATCATCAACGCGACGGGCGCGAACACGCTCTGCGAGCTGGTCAACGAGCACGGCCTGCGGTTCAATGGCGGGGACGCTGACCGCACGGTGGTCGGCTCGTTTTATGAGAAGATGGCGGCTGAGGGTCGCCGGGCGAAGACCATCGCCAGCGCCATCGAGATCGGTAGGCCGGTGAACCTTCTCAAGGCGCTTCGCAGTCTCGAGGCGACGGACGGTGTGGTTCGACAGGTCAGTGACGAAGATATTCTCGACGCCAAGGCGCTCGTTGGGGCATATGGGTATGGCTGTGAGCCCGCAAGCGGTGCGTCGGTCGCGGGGCTTCGGCTGTTACGCTCGGAGAAGGTGGTCTCGCCGTCTGACCGCGTGGTGTGCGTGCTGACCGGGCACGCTCTGAAAGACCCGAACGCCACCGTCGACTACCATACGGGCGGAGGATCCGGCTCGGCAGAGGGACGCTACGCGAACGCCCCGGTTGGCGCTCCAGCCGATCTCGACGTCATCGCGGGGCTTCTTACCGACTGAGTCGCGAGCGTCTCCCATCGAGTGGCGAGGAATCAGTTATGATCAAACTGGCAGTTGCAGGTGCAACGGGACGAATGGGGCGCGCCGTAATCGACGTCGTCTCCCAGGACGACCGATTCGAGATAGCCGCGGCCCTGACCGCGCCGGGGTGTCCGACTGCCGGCTCGACCGTTCGCGCAAACGACCGCGATGTAATCGTGACCGAAAAGCTGAACGCCGGGTGCGACGTGCTGATCGACTTCACCGTGGCCGACGGCACGATGGTGTGGCTCGAGGCGTGCGAGGATCGGAACCTTTCAATGGTCATAGGTGCGACCGGACACGACGGGGAACAAGTTCAGCGCATCGAGAAAACGGCCCGAACGATCCCGATAGTCAAGGCGAGCAACTTCGCCGTCGGCATCCAGGCAATCCTCGGAATCGTGCGACAGCTTGTGACCGAACTGGGCGACGGATACGACGTGGAGGTGGTCGAGTCACACCACCGCTACAAGATCGACGCACCGAGCGGGACCGCCCTGACGCTCGTCGATGAAGTCCAATCCGCCAGAGCGAGGAGTTCGTCGCCGGACGCTGTGCCCGGTTCGCCCCAACGAGACGCAGTGGTCTTCGGCAGACACGGGCGCACCGGCACGCGACCTCCCGGCCAAATCGGCGTCCACGCGATCCGCAGGGGAGGGACGATAGGCCACCACGAGATTCACTTCAGCGGGCACAACGAGACGATAACGCTCCGCCACACAGCCCACTCGCGCGAGACGTTCGCCACCGGCGCCCTACGAGCAGCCGCGTGGGTTGCAGGCCAGACGCCCGGTCTATACTCAATGCGCGACGTACTGGCCTGATAGGATCGGGACGGTCACCTTCGAGCATTGGATCGGCGGGTGCTTCGAGGGGGGACCTTACAGTATCACGATGCGCCAGTCGTAGTCGCGCGGAATCGCGGTCACGACACCGGCGAGCTTCGGCGACGGATGATGACTGCGGTGCCGGCGCTGAGCAATAACAGAACCGACACGACAAGCCCCCACTCCGAGACGGTCGGGATTATCGCGCTGCATTCGTCGGGAGCCCGGTTCGAGTTCACATCCTCACTTATCCCCAGGGCGATGTCGCACGAGTCCGGGAAGCTGTTCAGGTTACAGTCGTATGTCAAGTCGTTGAGGGCGTGACCAACGATCGCGGAGACGTACGTAATGTTCCCGGCGTCGTCGGATGCCTCGTAGGTGATTCGGTAAATCTGTCCACAGCCTTCCGTGCACACCGATCTGACCTGGAAGTCTCGGTCGTCCTGCCCGAAGTCCGCGCCGACTACGTCACCGGGCAGAGGCTGCGGGAAGCCATCGATGTCAATCAGCACCACGTCCGGTGTCGCGTCCATGTCATCCAGCACGGATATGTCCGCGTGCAAGGCGATGAGGCTGCCGTCACAGGTGTTCAAGAGGTCCGGCACGGCGGTCACCGTAAGCTGTGGCGGTGTTCTATCCACGCCGGCACCCAACGAGTCGACAGGAAGATCCTGGACCTGCACGTTATCCAAGAGTACCGTGATCACACCGTGATCTTCCATGGTAAGAGTAACGGTGTCGGTGGGATCCGCACCCGGCTCGACGATGAGCTGGACACTGTACTCGCCGTCGAGAGCCTCGGGAATCACAATTCGGTCGTCGATATCGCCATCGCCGTTGATGTCCTCCTCGAGGTACTCCGCCCCTGGGATTTCGCTCACCATCTTGAAGACCCTGCTGCCGGTCGCGTCCGTCAGGATGAGATCCACCAATGACGACCCGGTGGGGGCGGCCACATCGGCGACGGTTCGGCCCGCGGACGAATCCGTGCCAGCCTCGAGAGTGACTACATTCCGGGAATAAGCAGTGAAAACAAGGGCACTCGAATTCAGTCTCGCCAGGGTCGCCACATCGGACAGACCGAGCCAGAGTGACCGCCCCGATTGACTGTTGGCCATAACCGACCACTGCTGACATTCGAAGTTGTCACAGTATGTCGTACCCTGACAGTCGGAGCCGGGAACAGGTTCACACTTCTCGTTTTGCCACCAGCGTCTTGGGTAGCGCAAGCCCAGGACATGACCGATTTCCTGCAGTGCTGAGTATTCGAACGGTTCGTAGCCATCGATCTCGATCCAAACGGCGGCATCAGTCTCGTCGTCTGCAAACCACTCCAGAACGGGCACATTCTCGACAGCATCCGGGATCACCCAGGGTGCGTCCGATGCGAAGTCTACGGTTCCGGGCACCAGGCCCCATCGGTCGCGCTGGGTGCCGTAACCCGGCAAGTCGGCCAGCGGGAAACGCTTATGGAACGTGACCGTGGGACCGGTCAGTCCGTTACTCTCCGTGAAGGTCGCGAGTCCCGTAGCCGACCATTCGTCGAGCGCTCTTTGCACGGCTTCTTTCTCGGCGAATCTGTCAGCGGCCCCCCACTCAGGGTCGGCGTCCGTCCACTCTCCGAACGAATAGATGATCTCCTCTTGCTCGCCGGTCCACTTTCGCAAGTCCTCGTGGGTGAGTGCGATGTCGAGGGGTGTTGTCGCGTCTGCTTCGAAGCTGACGATCCTGTGATCCAGGGGCACACCGGCGCCGTCGACGTATGCGGATAGGGCCAACGTGTAATCCGCCCCGCCGCGCAGATTCGGGATCGTGAATGGAAGACTATCGCTCTCGTTCTCAGGAACGCGGAAGAACGCAATCGGCGATTCGATCTCGGGCGGTGGCCAATACTGGGTCGCTCCGCACCAACCCTCCCATACGGTCACGACAACCGAGTCCTCAGGGAGATGAGCCGTCGGGTCCAGGATGCTCCCGGATCGATCCCGAACGGAGATCGTGCCCGAGACGGTCACCAGCGGGCAGCCAAACGATGGACAGCTCTCCCCACCGTGCCAGATTCCGCACAGTTCGTCACACTCCGCCTCGATCGTCGTGGACGTACAAGTACCGTCTATGCAGCATGCGCCGTTCGGAACGGGGATGGTTGTCGTCGCCGTTACACTGACCGGCGTACCGGGCTTGAACAAACCTATAGTCACATCACCGGTACCCGGCGGCATATCCGCGTCAAACCGGAAGTTGTACAGCGTGCTGAAGCGAAGAGCGTTGGCATTCGGGTCAGTACCGTATTCGTCCGTGGACCACGTGACGGCGTCGCCCGCGACGTTAGGCGCCCAGCTGGTGAGGCCGTAAATCTCACCGCTGTGGTAGTCCACGTCGTGGAAACCGGTGTTCTCGACGGTGGTTCCGCCCGGAATGGGTACACTGAACGATCCGGCCGACCGATCCGAGCATAGGTTCTGCAGGGCGTACTCGTAGTGCCAGTACCCCCCTCCCAAATCGGTCGCCTTGGCGCCGAGAATGAACAGGCCCTCCCCCGGGACGAGGACATCGGTCAACTCGACTTCGGGATCGAACTCCTTCCAGGCGTGAATTGCGGGAAGCCCCCGCCGGGTGGCGTCCGCGAGAGTGACGTCAAACTGGTGCATGACCGGTTCAGTAACCAGGATGCGTCTGTACGACGCGTTGTTGGCGTCGTTGCCGGCCGCGGCGTCATCCGCGGCGATATAGTGCCCCTGGATGAAGTACTCCGCACCCGGGTTGTCGTCCGGATCAATGGCGGCATCTTTCACCTGTAACCGCTTGCCGATGATCATCTCGGGGTCCGGCGCCTCCCAGGGAAACGGGAAATGCCCGGTAAACCCATTCACGTCGGAGAGCAAGCTCATGTTGTTCGGATCACCGTTGAGTGAAGCGGAGTACGGATCCGAGCAGCCGACACCGAGTTCCTGACCGCCCGCCACGGGATCGTAGCAGGGTTCACACAGGCCTTGAGACACCGCGTAGAAACCATGCTTCACCCAGCTCATCCCGATCTGCTCGAATCGTCCGTTCTTGAGACGGTACATGTTCTGGGCGATCACCGGATGGGCGTTCGTGTCGGCATCCCAGCTCACCCGCTGATCTCCGATGTTGCATGCGTTGGTCCCCACCGCATACGCCGTGATGTCACCCACGCGCCCATAACGGAGAACACTCTGAAGGTCGCCGATCAGGACATCCGGTCCGACCGAAGCCGCCGTGCTACACTGATCCGCCGATTCGACGCCCTCCGGCTCCCGCAGCGCCTTCTCGAACGGTAACGGCGCGAGCTGCGCCTCGATGGTGATGGTCCCGATCCAAGCCCCACCCGCCACGGTCAGTCCGAGCCTGTCGGCCCACGATGCGGCGATGAAGACGTCGCCGGTCATCCGCAGATCAGGATCCGAAGCCGAGAAATCAACATTAACCGAGCGCAAGTCGAACACCGTGCGAGGCGCTTCTCGATGGCCTATCGTGTCGCGAACGGTCCAGCGCCCCCCCGGGTCGGGAGCGACAGAAAAGTCGCCGATAACGGTTCGACCGTGCGTGCCGTGCAACATCAGCACTCCGAGCGTCCGCAACTCGCCGACAATGACTTGAGCGCCACCACGTCCGGTGGCTACGATCGTGAAGGTGGGCGATGTACTCAGACCGAAGACGGCTCGGGTCGTGCCGACGCTCTGGCCGTCGGGACCGCTTGTCACCACGGTCCAGTCCAGAGCTGCCAGTGACGGTTCATCGAAGTCAAATCGGACCGTACCGTCATGAACCCGAAAGGTGTGTTCGCTGCTCGCCTCGATCTCACCGGGCGCCGCGCGCAGCAACGGTCCGGCGCAGACTGTTAGCAGCGCAGATATCGCGACGGCTATTACTCGTCGACCGTGCTTAGCCACCGAGTCCACCTCGCGCGGTTATTGAAGAGTCCGGCCCGCTACAAACGATGACGGCTTCCATCCCACCGCCTCCTTCATGCCCCCACCTCAACGGTGACTTTCTCGGAACAAACAGCCTCTAAACCGTTGCGGTGGGTCAGTGAGATGTGGTGTTGTACACCCGACGTGAGGCCTGAGTAGATCTCGCTCCAAGCTCCCCTACGGGCACCGTCCCCACCGAGGCCGCTTATCCGCGACCACCCTCCTGACCTTACCACAATCGACGCGGAATGGTCAAGATTCAACCCGGGGCGCGGAGCAAAACCTACGCTGTTGCATCAAAATAAGCAGCCTGTACGGCACGGCTTGATAAGCCCGTAGTGCCGGTGTTGAACGCCTACACCCACCTGTGGGACAGCACCGGGACGGTTCCACGACGCTTTCCACCCCTTGCGTGAACGATTCAGCGTTGAACTGGGAAGAACACGTGCATTTTAGTGCCCCGGTTCGGGCTGGACTCGATCGTCACGGTTGCACCGTGTTGACGGAGGATGCCGAGTACGGCCGCGAGTCCCAGGCCATGCCCGTCGGCCTTGGTCGTGAAGAACGGATCGAAGATCCGCTTGGCAGTTGCCTCGTCCATTCCGCAGCCGGAGTCGACCACCACCATTTCGACAAACGCGCCGGGCTTCGCGTCGTGCAGAACAGAGTTGGCGACCTGTCTTGGCGTCAGGTTCGCCCGCTTGGTCGCGAGGGAAATCACGCCTCCCTTGGCCATCGCCTGTTTGGCATTCAGGCACAGATTCGAGATCACACGCTCGACCTGGCTGCGGTCGGCTCTGATCGTGCCCAGCCGGTCCGAGAGCTCCACGTCAAGCCTGTGCTGCTTCCCGAGCATCGACCGCACGAACGTAAGAGACTCGTGGATGACCTCGTTGAGATCCGTGGGCTGCGGATTGTGTCGACCGGTCCGGGCGTACGCCAACAAGTGCTTGATCAGGTGGTCGGCGCGCGAGCCGGCCTCCTCGATGAGTTCGATGTGTTCGAACGCTTGAACGGGAATCTCCTTTACCGATCGAAGTAGGGCGGCGTTTCCGAGGATGATCATCAACGAGCTGTTGAAGTCATGGGCGATGCCGCTGGCCATCACTCCTAAGCTCTCAAGCTTCTGGGCTTCGCGGATTCGTGCTTCGGCCGCCTCGCGTTCAGTGGCGTCCCGTGCCATTGAGGCGACACCGTGGATTCTCCCGGCTGAATCGCGCAGGGGCGTGTTGAACCACTCGCAGGTGAGCCGCGATCCGTCTTTTCGCAGATTCGCGTTGACGGAATGACTCGAAGTCTCGCCTGAGAGCAGGTCGGCCCAAACGTCATCTATGGCGGAAACGACCTCGGGTGGCACAACAAGATCGTATGCGTGGCGACCCACCGCCTCATCCTTCATGTACCCGAACATTCGCTCGGCTGCGGGGTTCCACTCGGTGACCTTGAACTCGGTGTCCCAGACGATATATGCCAGCGGCATGCGTTCTACGTGGAATTGCAGTATTTGCAGGGCGTCATTGAGCTTCTCGACCACCGCTTGGTGTTCCGTCATATCGCGGACCACCGCAGTGAAGACCTGCTCGGAATCGCGTCGTCCAACCGCGACCGACACCTCAACCGGAACTTCGGTCCGGTCCTTTCGCACGCACCGAGTGCGCAGCGTTCTGCCGAACGGCTCATGAGAGACCGACCCCACATGGTGCCCGAACGCCGCGAGGTGCTTATTCCGCATACTGGCAGGGACGAGTTCCACGACGCGCATGCCGATCGCCTCTTTCTCGCTGTAGCCGAACAGTGCCTCCGCCGCCGGATTCCATGACCGAATCCTACCATCGGGGCCGGCGGAGATGACGGCCGCATGACAGAGGTTCACGAGTACGGCGTACGCCTCGAGTGAGCGTTTCAGCTCGTCCAGGGCCGTGATCCGCTCTGACACGTCGCGGAGAGTCGTTTGGAAGAAACCATTTCCCAGATCGACGGCGTGGGCCTCGACAGTCACGAGTGTTCCGTCCTTACGGCGTATTGTGCGGTCGTTTCTGGTTTTGCCGGTGCCACGGAGCAGGTCGAAGTGCTGCGCCGAGAGATCGCGTTCTTCCGGAATGGTCAGATCGCCTACCTGCATCTTCCGCAATGCGGACAATGTATAGCCGGTCAACTCACAGGCCGCGGGATTCGCGTCGATGTACTTTCCCTCGCCGTCGACTATGAGCATGGCGTCGGCGGCACACCCGAAGAGGCGCTCGTAGTCGATCGCCGAGGCGCGCGGCGATCTGCCCGTCGCGGCCTTGCGACCTGAGACGGACTTACGGGCTTTCTTCTTGCTTTTCTGGGGCATACGGGGCATCATACCCGACATAATTGGTAAGGCGACCTTCTTCCCGGTCGGTTTCGGCAGGCGTGGACACGATCTCGCCACCAGGGGACCGCCGGCCCGCGCGGACGGAACGGCAAACCGCGCATTGGCGGCCCAGACCGGTTGTGGTAGGTTGTCTCGCGGAAAGATGCGTGCCGAACCGCTGCCCGACTGACTCGATCCGCCAGGGAGGGCGGTCCACAGGGTTACACGGAGGTGCCCAGACACATGCTCCTAAAACGTGTCACAATGTGCGGGTTCAAGAGCTTCCCTGACAAGGTCGATCTCGACTTTGGCGAAGGGGTCACGTGTATCGTCGGCCCCAACGGATGCGGGAAGAGCAACGTAGTCGACGCCGTCAAATGGGTGCTCGGCGAGCAGTCCGCCAAATCGCTTCGCGGCCGGCAAATGGCTGACATGATCTTCAACGGCTCGAGCAACCGCCGGAGCAGCGGCGTTGCCCAGGTCGATCTGGTCTTCGACAACGCGGACCGAACGCTGCCGCTGGACCAGACCGAGGTCACGCTGACCCGCAAGCTCTACCGCTCGGGCGAAAGCGAGTACCTCATCAACCGTGCCGTCAGCCGGCTCAAGGACGTCCGTGAACTCTTCATGGACACGGGCATCGGCGTCGACGCCTACTCGGTCATCGAGCAGGGCAGGGTGGACATGCTGCTCCAGAGCAGCCCCGTCGAGCGCCGGATCATATTCGAAGAGGCGGCTGGGATAAGCAAATACAAGGCCCGCAAGCGCGAGGCCCAGCGCAAGCTCGAACGCACGAATCAGAACCTGCTGCGTGTCGAGGACATCATCGGGGAACAGGAGAAGCGTCTGCGGAGCGTAAAGCTCCAGGCTGGAAAGGCGCGGAGCTTCAAGGAATATCAGGCACGTCTCAATGAGCTCAGGTCCACGTACTCGCTGGCTGAGTATCACCGCTTCACCGAGCAGATCAGCAAGGGGACTCGCGAGGCTCAGGAGTGCAGCGACGCCGCTACGGCGCTCCGGACCGAGATCGACCGCATCGAGGCGGAGGAATCACAAGGCACGCTCGAACTCGATCGCTTCGCCGAGCGGATCGGCGACGCGGACAACGAGCTGGTCGGGGCGAAATCGGACCTGGCAACCCAGACCGAGCGGATCGAGTCCGCCCGTCGTCGTCGCGAGGAGCAGCAGGCTCATCGCACACGAACCGGCGAACGGTTGGAGGTTGACACCAGGCGTCTCGAGGAGGCCGGGCGCGAACTTGCCGACACTCAGGAGTCAGCCGTCGAACTCCAACAAAAGACCCATGAGCTGCACGCGGAGATCGACGA
>CBDUZY010000069.1:0-9585 GCA_965371825.1 uncultured bacterium | reverse complement strand
GGAGTAATCAAAATGCCGCCGGTTTCCGTCTGCCACCAGGTGTCGACGATCGGGCAGCGCTCCTTTCCGACGACGCGGTGATACCACATCCACGCTTCCGGGTTGATCGGTTCGCCAACCGTGCCGAGAAGGCGAAGGCTTGAGAGATCGCGTTTGTTCACCGGCTCGTCGCCCTCGCGCATGATGGCTCGGATCGCCGTTGGAGCGGTGTAGAACTGAGTGACCTTGTACTTGTCGACGACGTCCCAGAAGCGTCCGGCGTCCGGATAGGTCGGGATCCCCTCGAACATGATCGTCGTCGCCCCCACGCAGAGCGGTCCGTACACGATATAGGAGTGGCCGGTTACCCAACCGATGTCGGCTGTACACCAGAAGATGTCGCCGTCGTGATAGTCGAAGATGGTCTTGAAGCTGAATGCGGTGTGCACCATGTACCCACCGATCGTGTGCAGGACGCCCTTGGGTTTGCCCGTAGAGCCCGAGGTGTAGAGGATGAACAGCGGATCCTCCGAATCCATCCACTCGCATTCGCACGCGGAAGATGCGTCGGCGATAACGTCATGCCACCAGTGATCGCGGCCGGAGACCATGTCGACTGGAGCCTTGTCCGCACCGAGGCGCTGGTAGACGATGCACGTTCTGACTGTTACGCCCTGACCCGCAGCTAGCTCGATGGCCTCGTCCGCGTTGGTCTTCAGTGCCACCGTCTTGGCCCCACGCCTCACGCCGTCGGCGGTTATCAGGAGTTCGCACGTGGAGTCGACGATCCGATCGGCGAGGGCGACGGGGCTGAAGCCGCCGAAAACGATCGAGTGGACCGCCCCTATCCGGGCGCAGGCGAGCATCGCAACGGCAAGCTCCTTAATCATGGGCATATAGATCGAAACACGGTCGCCCTTCTTCACTCCAAACGACTTCAGCACGTTGGCGAAGCGGCACACCTCCGCGTATAGCTCGCGATAGGTGAGCTTATCATCCTCGCCCGGCTCATTGCCCTCCCAGAGGATGGCGGTCTGGTCCCCACGTGTCTTCAAATGGCGATCGAGCAAATTGTACGTGATGTTGGTCTTACCACCGACGAAGAACTTAATCGAGATCCCGTTGGTAAAGTCGAAGTCGCGCACCTTGTTCCACTTGGTGTGCCAGTAGAAGTCACCGGCAATATCGCCCCAGAATCCTTCCGGATCGTCAATCGACCTCTGATACATCGCGCGGTACTGGTCGAGCGAGCCGACATGAGCCCCTGCTGAGATTTCCTTCGACGGTGGGAATGTCTTCATCGCGGTCTTAATGGCGGCTTCACTGCCGGGATTCGACATGGGTGATCTCTCCTTTGCGCAGCACACTCGGTCAGCAGGCGCGCAGGGACCTCCACTGACTCGGTGGCGACAAAATTCCGGCCCAGATATAGTTTTAGCGCCTGATGAGGCTCTGTCAACCCCAGAGCCGAGTCAATGCAAGGCCTGGGGATAGTGGCGAGCCATCTTGAGTCGCCCAGGCCGGCCGTGGTCGTCCAGCGCGGACCGATAAGGACGGTCTGAGAGAACGGCAGTCACTTCCAGTTCGTTGACGCGCTGGGGCTTCCGGAATCCCACGGTGGTGGGATCACGCGGGAAGCATTTGAAGATTGGGGCTGTTGTCGTCTTTCCGCCGGGCGCCTTGTGAGACGAGTCGGGCCGTGTCGCGGGCGATCATCAGTTCCTCATTGGTGGGAATCACCCAAATCGCCGTCCCGCTCGTGTCGGTACTGATGCGGAAGGGTTCCGGGGCGCGGTGGTCATTGGCGGTCGCGTCCGCGTCGATTCCCAGCGGAGCGAGACCGGAGAGGATCTTCTCGCGCATGAACGTCGCGTTCTCGCCGATTCCGCCGGTGAAAACGACCGCGTCACACGTGCCGAGTTCTGCAAGGAAGGCCCCGATGTACTTGCGGACGCGGTGGGCGAAGATGTCGATGGCCAGGCGAGCCCGGCGGTTCCCGGCCTCGGCGGCCTGGTGAACGTCTCGCAGGTCGGATGCCACGCCGCTGACACCGAGGAGTCCGCTCTTTTTCTCCACGCCCGTGCGGACCTGGTCGACTTCCATATCCTGCCTGAGCAGGTGGAAGATGATGGCCGGGTCGAAGTCGCCGCTGCGCGTCCCCATCACCAGCCCTTCGAGCGGTGTGAGACCCATGGTCTGGTCGATTGCCTTTCCGCCGCGGATGCACGACATGCTGCAACCGTTACCTAAGTGAATCGTAATCAGGTTCGGCTCGGGCTTGCCGATCAGCTCAGCCGCCCGCCCGGCAACGTATCGGTGACTCGTGCCGTGAAAGCCGTATCGCCGGACTCCGTACTTCTCGTACCACTCGTAAGGCAGGGCGTAATGGTAGGCGACCGGCGGCATGGTCTGGAAAAAGGCGGTGTCGAACACGGCCACCTGCGGCGTCTTCGGCATCAGCTTCATCGCCGCGCGGAGACCGGCCAGATTCGGCGGGTTGTGTAACGGTGCCAGTGAAGCGCATTTGTCGATTGTGTCCAAGACACCATCGTCCACCACGACCGATTCGCTGAACGCCTCGCCGCCGTGAACGACCCGGTGTCCCACGCCCGACACTTGATCCAGACCGGGCAGAGCAGGCGGTTCGCCGACTGTCATGAGCAACTCGACCAGCCGCCCGACACCTTTTTCCGCGTTGGGAACCGGTTCGGTCAACCGAACTTCGTCGCCACCTATTCTGTGTGTAATCGTCGATTCGGATTCACCCAAACGCTCGACTATTCCCGTCGCGCGTTCGGCTTCCGTAGCCATGTCGTACAGTCGGTACTTGATGGACGAACTGCCGCTGTTGATGACGAGGATGTTCATGATGCTCTCACACTATTACTTTGTCAGGGCGGCGGACGGCTTCGGAGCAGCGGCCTTCTTCTCCACGGCGTCTTCCTTCGAATCGCTCTGTCCGGCGGACGAGGCGCCGCCCGCCTGAACCGCGGTGATGGCTCCGACATAGTAAATGTCGTCGGCACTACAGCCTCGAGACAGGTCATTGACCGGTTTGTTCATTCCCTGCATGATCGGTCCGACGGCCAAAGCCCCGCTCATCCGCTGGACCGCTTTGTAGGCGATGTTCCCCGCATCCAGATCGGGGAAGATAAACACCGTCGCCTTGCCGGCCACGGGCGAGTCCGGCTGCTTGCTCTTGGCTGTTTCAGGGTCGATCGCGGCGTCATACTGCATCGGGCCGTCGACAGCGAGAAACTGCTCTCGTTCCCGGATAATCTGCGTCGCCTCGGTCACCTTGTCGACGTCACCGCCCGAGCCCGAGGTTCCCGTCGAGTACGACAACATCGCAACTCGCGGCTCGATGCCGAATGCCCGGGCCGTATGTGCCGATGCGATCGCGATTCCGGCCAGCTCGTTCGCGTTGGGATTGGGAACGACGGCACAGTCCCCGTACACGAGAACCCTGTCCTTGAAGACCATGAAGAAAACACTGGAGGCAACGGATGCGTCCGGTCGCGTCCCGATGATCTGAAACGCCGGCCGGATCGTATCGCCGGTCGAGTGGATCGCTCCGGAGACCAGTCCGTCGGCGTCGCCGCATTGGAGCATCACCATACCGAACTGGATCGGCGACTTATCTACCCATTGCAGGGCGGTCTCCAGGGTCATTCCGCCGCGCTTGTTCTTGCGAATCTCGTACACAATCTCGGCGTACCTCTCTCGCTGATCCGATGTCGACGGATCGATGATCTCCACACCATCGAGCGAGACGCCCTCTGCCTTGGCCTTCGCCGCGATCGTGGGCGGCTCACCGAGCAGGATCGGTCGCAGGATTCCGCCTCGCGCGAGCCTGGATACCGCGCGGATCGTCCGCGGTTCTTCACCCTCTGGGAAGACGACGGTTCTGTAATGTTGCTTGGCCTTGCCGATAACGGTCTCCAGGAACGAACCCGCCCGCGCCGGCCTGGAGTCGGAGATTTCGAGCATATCCCACAGGCGGCCCTGGTCGACGTAACGCTCAACGGCGCCGGTTGCGGCGAGTATCTTGTCGTCGTCCCCGGAGCCGATTCGTACCTTCATCCCACGGACGGCGGAAACCGTGCCGTACGTGTCCGGCTCGACCGACAGGACCGGGAACTCGGAACCCGCGATTTCCTTAACGAGTTCGAGGATTCCCGGGTCCGGCTGCATTCCGCCGGTAAGGATAAGTCCGGAGATGCGCCGATGTTGCGAGGACCTTTGGGCGAGTGCCACGGTCATCAAGATGTCGTCCCGGTCGCCCGGCGTGACGATCACGGTGTTGTCGAGCCTTAGCCACTTGAGAAAATTGCGCGGTTCCGCGGCGGCGACGAGGATCTTCGCCACGACGTTGCCGAGGAACTCCTGACCGGAGAGCACCTTGGCGTCGAGCAGCCCCGCTATCTGGTCCAGACGCGGCATACCGAGGTAGTCGAGGTTCGGCAGGACGCCGAACACGGCGATGTTCTCGTTCTTGAGCGCTTGGAGGTAGTCGTCGCGGGCGGCATCGAAAGGCTCTTGAACGACGCGGTTCACGACCACGCCGATCATGTTGCAGCCCTTCTCCTGAAAGGGCGACCAGGCGGCGAGCACGGATGTGGCCAACTCTTGCGGCGACAGCGGCTGACCGTCGGTCGATGCCCCGGTAACCAGAACAACGGGAGCATCCAGGCGAGCCGCGATCGCGGCATTGATGTCCATGTCGAAGACACTGAGCGAACGCCGATAGTTGATCCCCTGAAGGACGACGAGGTCGCTCGCACCCCTAACGACGTCGTATGCGGTGCAGATGCGGTTGAGCATCTGCTCCTCGTCGCCGCGGGCCATCAGCTCGCGCGCCTCCGCTATGGTCAGCGGACACATCTGCTCCGTCGTGGGCTCGAGGTCATAGGCGTACTTCATGAGCGTGGCGTCGGCGTTACCCATGCCCATGCCGACCGGCTTGAAGAAGCCGATGCGGTCGACCTTCCGCTTGAGCGCCCCGAGCATTCCCAGACTGATGACACTGCTCCCCGCATGCGGGTCGGCGGCTGACACATAGAGTTTGTTGGCCTTGCCCATCAGAAATCTCCTGCGAATATCGGGACGACGAGTTGCACGCGCTCCAATAGATCGATCAAGCCCCGGACTTGGCGTTCTCTGCCATACATGTCGGTAGCCCAGGTACCGGTACTCTGTTTGAATCGACGGGGGGTCTTCACCACATCCGGTAAGATTGGACTGCTGTCGTCACGCCGGATCGGCCTACTGATTACACGAGTGTCACGTCCGCGCGAAAGCAGACGTCTTAACCGGTGCCGAGTTTCGAAGCGCCCCGATCACCCCATCAGCGGTACGCTGCGTCGCCCCCTGGTTGCGCAGTACCACGTCTCTCGCTCGACCGCCGAGCCCGCGGGCCAGCGGCACATCGTCCAGGATAGCGCCGATCGTATCCGGCAGGGCGACGGCGCTTTCCACTTCACGGATAGCGTCGGCGTCCCGCAACGCCCGCACCGGCAACTCGAAGTTGTCGAAGTGCGGACCGATGACGATCGGCTTGCCGAGAGCGGCAACCTCCATCGGATCCGAGCCGCCCCAGGGCACGAGCGTCCGCCCCACGAACACCACCGAGGCTAGGGCGTAGAACTTTCGCAACTCGCCCATCGTGTCGCCCAAGACCACGAGCGACCTAGCCCCGTGAACGGCAGAGGCAACACCGGTGCCCGCGCTCCTGCGAACGCAAGCGAAGCCGGCCCGCTCGATCAGCCGGGCGACCTCGTCAAACCGTTCCGGCTTGCGCGGGACGAGCACCAGAAGCGGCTCGTCTTCGCGTCCATCCGCCGGTCCGTCATGCATTTTGTGTGCCAGGTCGGATCGTCGATCGAGCAGTGTTTGATAGGCATTCAGGATCAGCGCTTCCTCGCCCGGTCCGGTACTACCGCACACCCACAGCGGTCTCGTCGAGGGTAAGGCCAGTTCACGGGCGAGCGCCCGGTCGCCCTCTACACTGTCGGCAACCGTGGCTGAGTCCCACTTGAGAGATGAAGTGACTTCGACCCTCGCGTCCGCGACTCCAAGCCGCCGAAACCGTGACGCGATCGTTTCGTCTTGAGCGCCGACCCATGCGAGATCCGCGAACATCGAACGGGCGAACCAGCCGAGTAGGCGGAATCTCCGGAAGCTCCGCGCGGTCAGCCGGCCGTTCACGACCGTGACGGGAATGCCGCGTTGCGTCGCTATCCGTGCGAGGTTGTACCAGACCTCCAGCTCGACGAGCACGATCATGGACGGGGCGACCTGATCCAGGACGCGGGCGATCACCCAACTGAAGTCAAGAGGACAGCGGAAGACGCGGTCCGACCCGTATAGCTCGACCGCACGCGCGTATCCGGTGTCGGTCGTCGTCGAGAAGACGATCTCGGCCTCCGGCAACCGGTCTTGTAGGGCCTGGACAAGTCGCGGCGTGGCGTTGATCTCCCCCAGCGAAACCGCGTGGATCCATATCCGCCGGCGATCGGGATCGAATCTGCCCACGCGGCCGAAACGCTCACCCCACCCGCGGCGGTTCTTCCCGAGAACCAGCGCCCCGGAGAGGACGACGGGCAGGTAGACGAGCCCCGCAGCGAGATAGGTCAGGTTTGCAAGCCATCGCATCGTGGCGCCGATCGTATGGCTCCGGCACTCTGGCGGCAACTTCGATCCGTGCCCGGCGCGGAGGATTCCTCCGGAGCCGTGCCGGCTGTACACTCCCTGTGTGATGTCCGCTGCTCTCGACGAATCACAAACGCCCTACCTGACAGCCGATCTGCCCGGTGTGGGTGGCGCGATCAAGCGGTTCGATGAGGATTTCATCGTCGAGGAGGTACCTCTGTACGCTCCGTCGGGCGAGGGCACACATGTCTACTTCACGATCGAGAAACGGGGGTTGCCGACGCTGGTAGCCGTCGGGCACATCGCCCGGGCGCTGGGCAAACAGAGACGCGACATCGGCTTCGCCGGGCTCAAGGACGCCCACGGCGTCACGCGGCAAATGCTGAGCGTAGAGCACGTCGATCCCGCCCGGGTCGAGTCGCTCGAGCTTGGCCGGATCCGAATCCTTGCCGTAGATCGGCACACGAACAAGCTGAAGCTGGGACACTTGGCAGGCAATCGCTTCGCGGTCAAAGTGAGGGACGCAATTGCGTCACCACAGGCGCGGGCCGAGGCGGTCGTGGCGACCCTCGCCCGGCGCGGCGTGCCCAATCACTTCGGACCGCAGCGATTCGGCACGCGTGGCGATAACGCCCGGATCGGCCGGGCCGTCCTCCTCGGAGATTTCGACGAGGCGATCGCGGTCATGCTGGGCCGACCGGAACCGGCGGACCACGGCGCCCCGCGAAGGGCTCGGGAACTCTTCGACGCCGGTGACTTCGAAGCCGCCGCAGCCGCCTGGCCCCGCGGCACGTTCACCCAACAGGCTCGCATCTGTCACACGCTCGCCAAGACCGGCGGCGATGCGCGCCAGGCCTGGCGAGCCGTCGACCACACCCTTCGCAAGCTCTTGCTCTCCGCCTTCCAGAGCGAACTCTTCAATCGTGTGCTCGCCCGCCGGATGGCGGCGATCGACCGGCTCGAACCCGGCGACATCGCCTGGAAGCACCGAAACGGAGCGTGTTTCCGCGTCGAGGATGCCGCGGTGGAACAGCCCCGTTGCGACGCGCTGGAGATATCGCCAACGGGTCCGATCTTCGGAAGGCGCATGACCGAAGCCACGGGACAACCCGGTGCGACAGAGGCGGCGGTGTTGGCAGATTCCGGGCTGACGCCCGACCAGTTCGACAGCAAGGGCAGCGGACGGCTGGACGGCGCCCGCCGCCCGTTGCGTGTTCCGCTCAGTGACACATCCACCGAGGTGGGCACGGACGAGCGCGGCTGCTATTTGCGTCTCGAGTTCTTTCTTCCTCGCGGGGCGTACGCCACCAACGTAATGCGCGAGGTCTGCAAGTGCGAAGGGAATGTCAGCGGCGGCGATTCCTCACAAGCTCGGTCACGCCGTCCTCACGGCTGATGATCCTCAGTGACCGATTACCACCGTCCCGGAGGACCCCGAGCGTTTAAGCTGCGCGGGCTTGCCCATCGTGATGGCCTCCGAGTAGCTACCCGGGTTGATGTACACGTTCCCGCCCGAGAACACGCCTGCGTGCCCCTCCGACACCGTGTCCCACGGACAGGCCTGGGAACCATCCTGGCAGCCTGCGTTTGACCAGTTGACATACACGCCGGTCCGCGGGGCATTGGTTAACGTAACACCCGAACTGGTGTCATTCGCCCACTCGATACTGATCAACACA
Organism: uncultured bacterium; assembly: GCA_965371825.1. GTDB lineage: Bacteria > Planctomycetota > Phycisphaerae > UBA1845 > UBA1845 > JAJRUK01. Next base: position 1,276 of record CBDUZY010000069.1, on the reverse strand, counting down.
TTGCCAGATGAATCATAGTACCATTCACCCGGCCGCCACATAGAGCCCTCGTCGTTGCAGTCGCCCCCGTCTACATCTATGAGGTCTGCCGGGATGTCCAGGTATTCGTCCACTCTGTGAATAACGACTGCCTCACCAGGGAGGTTCTGGTCGTAACCGGTCCATCGCCGCCTCTCCACTGTAAGATACCTCGGAAAAAGCGTCGACAGCATGGCTCGCGCCATCAATAGCTGCCCTTGTGGGGGCACACGCGCCAGATCGTACAGTGTCAAGCGAGTGGCAGTAGCACCGAAAGTGGCACTCGGAAGCGTGTACTGATGCAACGGGTGAATCCAGCCGAGCATGTCCTTGTGGTAGGCGTTGGGGTGGGTCCCGTGAGGGAAGCCCGTGCGCGGATCTACATGCGTACAGGTTCCGCACCCCCCGCTCATCACATCCCACTGCGATTCGTATTTCACTCCACACCCGGCTGAATGGGGCAGGCCGAAGGAATGCCCCATTTCGTGTGTTATGACATCGTGGCCCTGGAAACCACCATCGCCCAGCCACGTGACGCCCCACTGTCTCGTCGTCCCATCGAGTGTCAGCTCCGGGCGTCCTCCCCAGGCGCAGCAGTCCAACGGCCCGTTGAAGATGAGGTTCATACCGGCGTAGAGGTTGAAGTTGACTTCCGGATCTGCGGCCTCCAGAGCGTCGTGCAGAAGGGCGCCCCGGTCGACGACGTCGTTGTCCGTATCGCCTATGATCCCGTAGTCAATCGGCTCTCCGGGTAGCTGGAACCAGGCCGATACGTCGCTCCCGATCAAGTTGACGTTGTTGTACGAGACTTCGCGCCAGTACGGATCCATGCCCCACTCGCCAAGGGCCTGTTCCTCAAACCACTCGTGCGTAGCGGGCGTGCTGGTATTCCCAGCGAAGCGGAATAGGAGCCAGACGTACGGCTGAGACCCCATAATGTCCTCCGCCACCGCCGTGGTGGTCCCGTCGCTTCTCAGTGTGATCGTGTCGACAGCTAGCTCCCGCCAAGCGGTCCCTATCGCCCGTCCTTTGACTACGACTACTTGCCCGTTGAGAGCCAACATCCCACCGGCCGCGCGCAGAGCATCCTCACTGACTGCAAGCTCCCATGTCTGGTCCTTTTCGTCGGTCAGCCACAGCGAGTGCCCCGGTGGCACGTTGGAGTCTCCGACCGGGTCGCCCCAAATCACGTGCAGTTTGCCGGTCAACTGCAATTGCTCGCTCTCTATTGTCTTCAGCGAAGCGGCCCGCGCGTCGT
>CBDUZY010000068.1:0-9637 GCA_965371825.1 uncultured bacterium | reverse complement strand
GGCGCGGGTCGGGGACTTTGCTACCGACGGGGCATACCGACTCCACGGTGAGTTCGGCGCTATTGCGGTCTTCAAGCGCAGGCCGGATGCCCCCGCGATTCTGGATGAGTGATACCGCTCGAGCGCGGCGCAACGCACGAGACGTTCGTGCCGACAACGGAGCGGGAGGGATTCGAACCCTCGGTGCAGTTACCCGCACACCGCATTTCCAGTGCGGCCCCTTCAGCCACTCGGACACCGCTCCATGACCTGCAGAAGCCGGTTTCGCCACTGCACGTGCTGCCGGGCATCTTGGCTCGTCAGCGCCTGCGGGTCAAGCCGTCTACGCGGCGGCGTCCACTGCGCGTGCGAATTCGGCGCGTGTTCGGCGGTTCGATGTCGCCCCTTGGCCGATCGCGGCTGTTTCGGCTAGACTGCCGCATCCGTGACGCACTCGAGACCGGCGCCCTCGAGCGCGCCATGCGTGAGCTGTCGATTCCGGCGGGCGGTCCGCTGGACCGCCGATCGTCAAGACCCCCTTGCAAGGAGGCCGTCCCTTGGCCAAGCGAGTTAAAGGCGAGTTACTGGGCCACCCCCTCGGGCTGTACACACTGTTCTTCACCGAGCTCTGGGAGCGGTTCAGCTTCTACGGCATGAAGACCCTGCTCCTGCTTTACATGCTCAATCACTTCTTCTGGAGTCAGGAGAAAGCATCCAGCCTGCTGGGCACGTACGCGGCACTCGCATATGGCCTGCCAATCGTGGGCGGTTTCATCGCCGATCGTTGGCTAGGCGCCAGGCGGGCGATCATCCTCGGGGCGCTTCTTCTTTCCGCCGGGCACTTATGCATGGCCATCGAGACCATGACGTTCTTCTATATATCGCTGGGGCTGATCATCGCCGGCGTCGCTCTCCTCAAGCCGAATGTCTCGACGCAGGTCGGGAGCCTGTACAAGCCCGGCGATCCTCGACGTGACGGTGGCTTCACCATCTTCTACATGGGAATCAACGTCGGAGCGCTGGCGGGTCCCCTTCTGTGCGACTGGCTACGCGTGAATTACGGCTACGCCTATGGTTTCGGCGCCGCCGGTGTCGGGATGATTCTCGGGTTAATCGTGTATGTGATCGGCCAGCGTATGCTCGTGGAGTTCGATCAGGATGCTACTGCGGATGAGGGCGAAGAAGGTGCATCAGCAGCGGCGACCGTCCCCGAGCACCCGCCGCACGTGATCCGCGATCGAGTGTTCGTGCTACTCGTAATCTTCGCCTTTGTGATACTGTTCTGGACCGCGTTCGAGCAGAGTCCCAACGCGATGCTGGTCTGGGCTGATAAACACACGAACCTCAACCTGGCCTCCACCGAACCGCCCCCAATAACCCTGGACGAGTTCGTGGCTGACGACGCGGAGATCGGGTGGGGAGAGTTCTTCACCAATTGGTGGGCCGAGCCCACAATGACCTCGGGACAAACCCAGTCGTTCAACCCGTTCTTCATCATTACGCTCGCCCCGGTCTTTGCGTTCTTCTGGATATGGCTTCACCGGCGCGGGCTACAGCCCTCGACACCCACGAAGATGGTCCTGGGATTGGTCGGAGTCGCGGCAGCTTTCGGCATCATGCTGCCCGCGGCACTGTCGGAAGCAGGTGCCAGCAGCGTTCCGCTCGCGGCTTTGCCCGACGGAATCGCCGTAGACGGGGAGGGCTTCGTATACAGCACGGATGCCGAGAACGACGGCGGGCGCGTGTATTATGGTGCGAAGCGGATGCGCTACGACTCCGCCACGCAGACTCTGCACCTCAACGGCGTCCTGCCGGACCTGGACCGATTGCGCCTGCTCGCCGGGGCCGCTCCGACCGAGCTCGTTGCGGAGCTCGAAGAATTCGCCGACAGGACCGGCGACGCGGGCTTGAAAGACGAGGCCGTGACAGCACCTCTCGAGCACTTTCCCGAGGGGCTCGGCTCGATCGAGATAAGGCAGGGCGACGGCGCCGCCCGCAAGACCGTGATCACTTGGGACCCCGAGACCAAGGCGGTCACCGCCCTGGACGAGGTCAAAGACCGGGCCCGTACCGAGTTCCTCGCAGCCGCGGCCGATCCCCAGTTCAAGGCGGCGGTGGACAGGATTTATCTCGACTCGGCTGACTTTCGTGTGACCGTCTGGTGGTTGATCGCGTTCTACCTTGTCCTGACCATGGGTGAGCTTTGCCTGTCGCCGGTGGGATTGTCACTGGTCACGAAGCTCGCCCCGGCCAAGCACGTCGGCCTTTTCATGGGCGGCTGGTTCCTGGCGACGGCCATCGCCGAGAAGCTCGCCCAGGTCTTCGGGGCCTACTGGGGCAAGATGCCGCCGTCGCAGTACTTCCTGATCTTCGTGGTAATGTGCGCAATCGGAGCCCTGCTGCTGGCCGTCCTGGTTCCCGCCCTCAAGCGCAGGATGCACGGCGTGCTCTAGCCGCCGCAATCAGGTCAGAGCACCGGGCGCGAGCCCGGTGAAGCGGAATTCCTCCGAATGCCCGCGGGCTGGCGCCCGCGGCTCAGGTTTGTTCGGATCAGCGCCCGCGCTCAGAGTACCGGGCGCAAGCCCGGTGAATAACGGGGGGAGCGCACGGGCGTCCGTGGGCTCGCCTCTACAGCTCTGATCGCGTTCCGGCACTCGGCGCGGCACTTGCAGTCCCGGCGCGCCGAGACCGACGGCGCCTCCGATAAGCTCTGCGGTATCAACAGGCGCCGTATCCGCTCCTCGGGCCGGCTACCCTGCGCCACATTATTGTCCAGCCAGGTCGGCTGAGTCGTTCGGCTTCGCCCGGCAGCAATCCCAGAAGAGGAAAGCACACAGGGCGAGGAACATAATCAGACCGACGATGTTCTCGACACGGGCCAGCTTCTCGGGATCCACGCCGGCGTCGATCATCCGTCCGGCCATGTCGATGAAGGGCATGATCACGCCGACGTCTATCTCTGCGGTTCCCACCATTGTCTTCGTACCAAGCCACAACTCATCGATCGCCGCAGTGAAGTTGACCAATACCTCCATGATCGCTCCGCCGGCGATTAGTCCTGAAGCGACCAGAATCGCCTTGTTACTGCGGGCTTTGGAGAGTTTCTCGTTCTTGCTGCTCTTCTTGATGAGATGGGCGACGAACGCACCGATGAGGATCGGCGTGTTGATGTACATCGGCAAGTACATCCCCAACCCGAACGCCAGCGCGGAGATGCCGATCAACTCGACCGTAAGTGCTACGACCACGCCGATGCCGTAGAGCAGCCACGGCACCTCGCCCGTGCCAAGGAAGCTCTGGAGGGCACCGGCCATCATGTTGGCCTGCGGAGCGTCCATGGCCCCTGCGCCGGTGTATCCGGGTTTGTAGGCCAGAACCATGATTGTCCCGCAGACGCATATCGCCGAGACAAACGACCCGACGATCGCGAGCCAGGTGATTTTCCTAGGGCTCGCCCCGAGCCAGTAGGCGAGCTTGAAGTTCGTGATCAGTCCGCCCGCGAGCGAAAGAGCGTTGCAGACCACGCCGCCGACCAGCAGGGTGGCCAACATTCCACCGTCACCCTTGGGCAGGCCCGCCGCCGCGAGCACCACAGCCGTTATGATGATCGTCGTAACCGTCATGCCGGAGATCGGCGTCACCGAGATCATCGCGATGGCCCAGGCAGAGACCGTAGTGAACAGGAACGCGATCACTAGAGCCAAGATGACCGAAATGAACGTAAGCCAGACGGGGTTCTCCATGTTGGCAAGAACGACGTAGCGGAAGAACAGTGCCATGACAACCACCGCGGCAAGGCCCAGCAGTAGCATCGTTGGGTAGCTGATGTCCTCATCCGTGCGATCGCGTGCGATCGAACTCCCGGTAGAACTGAAAAGTCCCCCGAGCGCCTGGCGCAACGCGGTCACGATTACCTTGCTCATCTTCAGGATTGAGAGGAGGCCGGCGGTGAAGATGGCCCCGATGCCGATTACACGCGGAATCTGGTACCAGATGGCGCCGGCGTCAGTCGATCCTACCGCTGTGTTGATCGTCCGGAGCTGCTCCAGTTCCAAACCGCACAAGAGCGGGGTGATTACCAGGACCGAAAGGAACGAACCCGCGCAGATGATCGATGCGTATCGCAGGCCGATGATGACGCCCAGGCCCAGGTAGTAGGCCCCAGCACCCATCGAAATGACCGCTTTGATCTTGGTCGTCAGTGTCTCGAACAGGCCCTCTCTGAAAGCGAGCGTTTCGACGGCCTCCCTGCCGACCATCTCGAGCCTCGCCACGCCCGTTGTGAACACGTCACTGAAGAGCTTGAGTCCAACAGCGACGAAGGTGTAGACGGCTGATAGGACGAAGGAGTAGATAAGCACCCACGCCTGGTGCGTATCGCCCGAGGCCCCGGTGACGAGAATCTCGTTAGTGGCTGTCGCCTCCGGGAAAGGCAGCTTGCCGTGCATCTCCTTGACGAAGTAGCGCCGGAACGGAATCAGAAATACGATCCCCAGAATCGCCCCGAGGAACGGAACCAGCGAGATTTGAAGAAACAGTGCCGTCTTGCTCATCTCCAGGTTGGTGTTGAGCGACAGGATGTAGATGGCGGGCATCGTGAAGCATGTACCGCCTGCGACGTAGCCCGATGTCGTGCTGAGGGCCAGCACGTAGACGTTCTCGAGAATCGAGCTTGCCCGTGAGCCAATCTTGAGCAGGAAGCCCGAGAGACCCACCGCCAGAATCGAGATGGGGATGGCCGTCTCGATTCCCTGCCCGGCCTTGAGGGCCAGGAACGTCGCCGCGACCGAGAAGATGATGTTCATCACCAGGCCGAATATCATCGATCGCGTGGTGAGTTCAGCCACCCTCACGTTCGGCGGGACCATGGGGACGAATTTCTCCCCGGGCTTGAGCTCGCGATAGGCGTTTTCCGGGAACTTGAACTCGGATTGAGGTTCAGCCATGTTCGATTCCTTTTGCCTGCCGATTAACGCACCAATCAACGCGACATTAGATGAGAACACCCGCGATCCGGCGCCGCGCCGTTAGCCGGAACCCAGGTCAAGGTCACTGAAGATAGCTCCAAAGCCGGTCCAAGGGAAGCGGCCGACGACTACGCCGGCTCCAGCCCTATCTTGCGGACCTCCGTCAAGCCGCCTTGGTCTTGAAGTCCTTGCCGATCCAGCCCTTGGCAAGGACCAGCAGGACGGTGGAGCTCATGGCGATCAGGGCGAAAATAAGCCACATGTGCTCAGTGTTTTGCGCCCCCTCGGCCGGGCAGTAACGGTCCATCATCCATCCGGAGTAGAGCCACGGAACGAGGACCTTGGTCAAGAACCACGGGAGTTGGGCCACACCCATGTATACACCCGTGCGTCCCTCCGGGGCGATCTCGGCCGCATACTGCAGGAAGCGAGGCTGCCACATGGCCTCGCCGATGGTCATGATGAGGATGTAGCAGGCGAGCGTCCATGGGTATGGTCCGATCACCATCAGGAACGCCGGGGCGGCCATTATGAACGTCCCGTAGACCATCATGTTGTAGACTTTGGCCTTCTGCGTAAGCGCGGCGATGATCGGGACGGCGATGAAGATCAGAATGGGATTGGCGTTGGCCGCCACCTCGAAGTACTCGCCGATCCAGCCCTCGAACGCCCGCGAGATGTACTGCGGCAGAATTAACCAGTTGTACGTGAACAAGGTCTGTACGGGAATCAGGGCGAAGATGAAGAAGAAGAACTTCCCGTCAGCCAGGGGGTGCCTTGCCACGAAGCGCCGTGTCGGCCCGATGCCCATCATCACGATCCAGGCGGCTACGAGCCCGAAGGCTAGATACCAGGCCCAGGTGTTCTCGAGGTACAAGTAATCGGTCACCCGTGCCGCCCATCTGGCGAGCGTGCTCTCAATCTCCGAGTGATCTCTGTCGATGGGCTGGGCGATTCGCGCGAACACCGCGGCGATGGCAACCAAGGCCAATGCGTGCAGGTGGAAGGGCGGCAAGCCCGCCCCTTCCGGTGCGGATTTCTCCGTGTCCGGTTTGTCCGTCTTCTCCGTCCCTTTGTCTTCTGACGCTCCACCCTTGGCCTTCTTGATTTCCTCCGTCTCAGCCTTCGCCGTGGCAATGGCCTTCGCAACGGTTTTCTTCGTGAGAATCATGACCGTCACGAGAAGAGCGATCAGCGTGAACGCCGTATAGACCCAAAACACGCCGGGAATGCCCAAGTCGAGAAAATCCTCGTCGCGCAGCAGAAACGCAAAAGTCGGGAGCCATCCACCCAGGTTCATCAGGGCGTACAGCATCGCGAAGCCCATGGCCGCGGTCTTCGGCGTCGTGAACTGCCGAACAGCGGCGTAAGCGGCCGGTTGGTACATACCGTAGCCGATGACGATGAAGAGTATGCCGAGCACAGTGGCCATGTGGAGCGGCGACCAGAGCGGGCTGACAAGAGCGAAGATGGCGGCACCTTCCTGCGCGGATTGCACGAAGTAACCGCCGTTCCGCACGTACGTCACGTGAACGTTGGCCAACACGAAATCCACCGGTCCGTCTTCCGATTCGCGAAGCTCGGAAACGCTAACCGGATGCGCATCACGCGCAGAGTCACTCGACTCCTCGACCGGCCACCTTGTCGTGCTTCGTAGTGCCGCCTCGCGGCGGGTCGTCATCGTTCTGTATGGTGGTTCATCGCACCCGAACGTGTTGACGGCTGCCACGTCTTCAGGCCAGCGCGCCTCGATGGCGAACCCGTTCTCATCTGCAGCGCGCCGGATTACCGTGGCGCTATTGAGCGATATGGCCGCCCCCACGCACAGGGCGGGGGGGTCGGCTGAGTGGAGGAGCAACCGGGCGGTCGCAGGTGCGCGCCCGTACTCCAGTTGCCATTCCTCACCTTCACCCTGTACGATCCTGGCGTTGCCCAGCTGAACGACCTCCGACTCAAGGGCGGCGTCGAGAACGACTCCCTCGCCCAGAGTGAGATCGACAACGAGCTGGTTGGCGATTGACGCCGCGTCATCAGCGACTCTGGTGCATCCAGACGTGTCAAGGGCGGCGAAACTTCCAGGCCAGTAGGCCTGCAGGTCGAACTCCTCTGCCTCTCCATCCCGCCTAGTAACGTCGGCATGGTTGAGCGACAAGGTCGCCCCTGCGCAGAGGCTCAACTCGTCCGCGGAACGAATGATCAATCGCGCTGTGGTGGGCCCGTCACCATATTGAACACGCCACTCATCCCCTTCGCCTTCCACGAGGCTGGCGCGGCTCAGGCGAACGACCCTGGAGTCGAAAGAGGAGTCGAGGGCAATGCCGTCGCCGGCGGCGAGGTCCACAGGAAACGTGTTGATCGCTGCAACGTCCTCGAGCCAATGGGTGCGGATGATGAACTCATCATCTTCGTCGCCGTGCCTGATTACATAGGCACGGTTGAGCGATATGTTGGTCCCTGGCTGCAGGTCGAACTCATTGGCAGAGTGCATCAGCAGTCGGGCGGTAACGGGTTTGGACCCAAACCGCACTTGCCAGTCCGGCCCTTCACCCTCAAGCAACTCAGCTCTACTGAGCCGAACGAGCCTGGACTCGAGCGAGGCACTGGGCAGGGTGCCCTCTCCCGCGGCAAGGTCCACAGCGACCGGGCCCGCGGTGGAGTCTGCCCCGGTGTCGTTAGCCAACACCGCTGCCCCAGTGATGGCTTTCACTCCGTCGAGCGTGTCGAGCTCGGTCACGTGCAGGTCGACCTTGTCGCCCACGAGGACGCCGGGCCGGGGGGGATCAAGTCCGAGCACATTGGGCGCTGCGGACATTATGGTTCGGCCGATGAGCATGAGCATGAACGCGGAGACCAGCGCAAACCGTACGCCCTTCTTGTCGGCAACAAAGCCCAGGAAGAACATGGCGATTGTGATCCCGGCAGTCAGGATCATGACGCTCGCGTGCGAGTACTCGTCCGCGTGTTCGACGCTCTGGAACACGAAGTCGGAAAAGTGGATCGCCAGATAACCGAGCATCCCGAAGTAGACCATGCCCTCGAAAACGTAGGCCACGTTTATACCCCAAAGAGCACGGGGTGCGTGGGCGAGATCGATGAATGGCTGCGTTATCTCTTTGAACGGGCTCTTGGGCTTCTTTCCCTCGGTGCTCGAGCCCTCGAGTGTGCGTCCGCAGACGGCGCAGAACTTGGCCTGGGAGGGGTTCGCATGTCCGCAGTTGGAGTTGGGGCAGGTCTGGGCGGCGCCGTCATCAGTCTCAAACTGACAGAGTTCCTTCGGTGTCGCGGCGGCTTCGATCCCCGCAAGCGTCGTTCCGCATTGTCCACAGAACTGCGCTTCCGGGCGGTTGTGCGAGCCGCACTCGGATCGTGGACACTGCTTCGCCAAGACGGTTCCGTCTGATGTCGAGTCGGACATTCGCTATCGTTCTCCCGTGTTGGTGATCGGGGGGCCGGCGATTACTTTTCCTTGCCCCAGAGTTGCGCCAATTCGATCAGGATGTTGACCGCCGACTCCATCTGCTCGAGGCAGGCGAACTCCAGCGGAGAGTGGAAGTTGTGCATTCCGACGGAGAGGTTGGGCGTCGGGAGCCCCATCTCACTCAGACGCGATCCGTCCGTGCCGCCCCGAATCGACTCGTGAACGGGCTCGAACCCGGCTTTCTTGATCGCCTTCGCCGCAAGCTCGACCGCTCGAGGTTCATTCGCCAGATGTTCGATCATGTTGCGGTACTGCTTCGTGACCTTGACGTCGATCTTCGCTCCGGGGAACTCGGCCATGATCGTCGAGGCCACGTTCCTCAGGATCTTCGCCTGCTCTTTGAGTTCCGCGGTCACGAAGCTGCGGAGCAGAACCTTGATCTTCGCCTCCGGAACGCCCCCCTTGAGCACGTACGGGTGAAGGAAACCGTCACGGCCCGACTCCGTCTCCGGCGCCAACCGCTGCCACGGCATTCGCGTGAGGAACACACCGGCCAATCGTATCGCGTTGATCATCACGCCCGTCGCGAACCCGGGATGAATGTTCTTGCCCGTGATCGTGACCGTGGCGAGGTCCGCGGAGAAGGTCTCATTCTCGAGACCGGCCTCGCCCTCGCCGTCGAGCGTGTAGGCACACACGGCGTTGATCTTCTTGATGTCGACCTTGTCGCAACCACGCCCGACCTCTTCGTCACTGGTGAACACGACGCGGATCGGTCCGTGCTTGATCCGCTTGTTGGCCATGAGGTGGGCGGCGACTGTCATGATGACGGCGACGCCGGCCTTGTCGTCCGCTCCGAGCAAGGTCGTTCCGTCGCTGGTGATGAGTGTCTTCCCCTTCAAGTCCGCCATGCCCTTCGTCTCAGCGGTCAAGATGATCCTGGACTTGTCGCCGGGCAGAACGATGTCTTTACCATTGTAGTTCTTAATGATCTGCGGCTTGACGTTCTTCCCGCTGGCCTCGGGCGATGTGTCCATGTGGGAGAGCCAGGCGATCGTGGGCGCCGACGGCGCCGTCGCGGGGATCGTGCCCATGACGATGCCGTACTTGTCGACTCCGACATCGGTGAGCCCGAGTTCCTTCATTTCGCCGGCGAGCATCTTGCCCAGCTCGAGCACGCCGTCGCAGCTCGGATAACGGTCGGTTTCCTCGACGGCCGTGGTTTCCACCTTCACGTAGCGACAGAAGCGATCCAGCAACTCGTTCATTTCGA